>JAFDJI010000282.1 GCA_019307545.1 Deltaproteobacteria bacterium
CCCCAGAACCGAACGTTCAACGAGTACATGCCCCCCGGATGGGAACCACCGCGAGACCCGAGGCGCATGGGACGGCCCGGGTAGGTCGCGCTCGCATCGTACCGCGGTGGCGCGACACCGTCCAAGCGGCGGCGCCTCCCCCTGCAGAGTGGCGCGCGGTACAGGATTCGAACCTGTGGCCTTTGGCTCCGGAGGCCAACGCTCTATCCAACTGAGCTAACCGCGCTCTGCAGGCCACCCCGGGGGTGCACCTTCCTATCCGACGCAGAGAAGCTGTCAATAGGGTCAGCCCCGTGCCAACACCCAGCGTCGGATGGCGGGAAGGGTCTCGGACTCCCACCCCTCCGAGGTCCGGTCCCGCGCGTACTCCCGCAGCAGCGCCCCCACCAGGAAAGACACCTCCTCGTAGAGGAACATGCGCTCATACACGGCGTCCTCCCCTTCCGAGGCCCCTGGAGGAAGCTTCGCCCGCACGAGGTCCATCGCCGGCCCCTTCAAGACGAAGCTGAAGTCCCGGTCGTCGCGCCGAACGTGCAACCCCAACTCCTGGAGGATCTTCCCGCCGGCGAGCGCTGCCCGAGCCTCAGGGGTGTCCGGGGCGTCGGGGCCCGTGACCGTCGCAGACACGCGCTGCTCGTGTGGGTTTCGGAATGCGAGCCGATCGTCCACCCAAACCTCGACGCGACCCGTCTCTCCTCCGAGGTCGAACACCCCCTGCCTGGTCTCCGAGGCCCACCACAGCCAGGCGTAGAACTCCCCTGCTTGGTGGGCCAGGATGGGGAGCCCGTCACCGTCCTCGTTCACTTTGCCTCCAGGTTCAGGACCGCTGGGGTGGCGGTCACCAGCGCCTCCACGGTGCCGAGGTCTTCCATCCAATCCAGCGGCGACCAGGGCACCAGGCGCAACCCAAAGGTCTGGTAGAAGCGTCTCCGCACCCGCTCGAGGGTGGCCTCGGAGAGCGACTGGACCACCGCGAATCCCTCCTGCATGTTCCAGGACACCTCGGCCACCCGCACCTGGGGCAGGATCCTTCGCAACCACTCCTGCTCCACGCGATCCCGGATCTCGGCCCGCACCGGAGGGGGACAACGCTCCTGGTTGCGGTCCGCACACCACCGCTCGCACTCCTTGTCCACCGTGGCCCGCAACCACCTCGCCGGCAGCACCTTCTTGTCGATGCGCAACGCAAACAGGGCATAGGGCTCGTACAGCCAACGGTTCTGGTCCCCAAAATCGGTGTCCAACAGGTTGTGCACCTGCGCCCACCCCTCGATCTCCTGCTTGCCCTGCTCGTTGGGTGGTTCCCGAAAGGCGTAGGCGTTCAGTCGCTCCCGGTAGGACTCCCGAAAGCCCTCCGGGACTTCGCCCAGCACCCGAAAACGCCGCACGGTCAATACGCCCGACAAGATCCCCATTTCTGTCCCTCTGGATCGCGCGGGAGGCTCGACGCCTCCCAAACCGGGTGGCCGGACCAGCGCCTAGCGCGCCTCGCTCAGGTCATGGAGCGCATGCCGGAAGATGGTGACCACCGGATCGCCCTCTTGCGTCATCTGGAACTCGTAGCGGCTGAACCAGCCGATCTCGCCCGTAAACCGCTCCCCTTCCAGCAAGGTGGCGTCGACTGTGATCCGCCTGTCCACGTAGCGGAAAAGGCGCTTGTCCGAGCAGGGGTAGCGGTCCTGGGGCCGCTCCAAGGGGCTCATGGACTTGGCGGCGAGCTTGTCGTCCACCGAGCGCATCCCGTGTGCGTGCTTTTCCTGGGACGGCCTGTACGCATACTTCACCTGGAGCTTGTGGATCGACCGCGGCTCCTCTTCGTCCCTGGGGAGGAACTCGATCGTGTAGGTGTCGATCGCCTCGACCTCGCCCGTGACCTCCTCCTGGCCGTGGAGCCCGAGCACCAGCAAGAGGCGCTCCTTCATGGACCCCTCGAGGATCGAGCGTTGGCGGTTCGCGAGCCGGTGCTCCTCCATGCGGCGGCGGTACAGAACCCGCTCCAGGTCCGCCTGACCCATGGCGATCTGGGTCGCGAGCGCCCTGGAGAGATTGTGCTTGCGCATCAGCTTGTCGATGCGGTCATTCCGGGACATGCGCTCCAGGGCTTCGTTCAGTTCCATGCGCCCGTGTGCCACGGCCATGGCCATCTGGAACGGCATCCCCGATTCGTGGAGATCCTCGGCACGCTTTCGAACGCGCTCCTGGTCCCTCTGTTCATGTCGCTTGTCGTGGCGTGTCCGGATGGGAACCGGGCTCACGACTCGCCGCCGGCTCATGCTTCTCCCCTCTTGGGCGGAGGCTCGTGATGAGCGTATGGAGGGCACCAGTACTGGTCAAGCAACGTCCTTCAATCCTCTTCCAGGGCCGCACATACGACCCGCGCCAAGCCAGGGAGATCGTCCCCACCCACCTTTACTACCAGGAGCCGGGATCCAGCGTACGCGCTCTCCAGCTCCTCTGGAACCTCGACCCCCCAGAACACCACGGCGTCGATCCTTCCGAGGTCCGACTCCGCCTCCTCTCCAGCGCGAGGCGCGGCCTGCTGGAATCGGAGATCCACACGGTCATCGACGCCTTCGCGGAGCAGGCGTTGCCAGGTTGGGTGACCACCGACGACGACCACCCGACGCAACCCATTGAGTAGGAGCAGCTCTCCCACCCGTCCCATGTCGCGGCGCAAACTCTCCCACCCGGGAAGCTCCCCACGATCCGGCGCGACCTGCACGCCCGCCCTCCCCCGAGGCAGCGCCTCCGGGACGTCGCCGCCAACCAGGACCAGCGATTCGCGGAGCGCTTCCAGCATCGCGACTCGGTTCTGCGTCACGAGGAAGGGCAGAAGCTCTCGCAGCCGCCAGGCCTGCGCCAGAGCACCCAACGAGCGCTCGAACTCGTCCACTCCTCGCAATCCGCGATCCTCGAGCACCTCTGTGAGGCTGGCACTCTGGAAACCCGCTACCTTCGCCCGTTCCTCGGCCTCGAGGATCGCGCTCCGCCTCTCCTCCAGGGCCTCCGAACGGGTCTCGACGTCTGCGAGCTGCTGCTCCAACAGCGACCGGGCGTCTTCCAGCGCGGCGCGGTCCGTCTCCAGCGCGGCGCGGTCCGTCTCCAGCGCGGCGCGGTCCGTCTCCAGCACGGCGCGGTCCGTCTCCAGTGCGGCGCGGTCCGCCTCCACCGCGGCGCGGTCGGGGATGGTTTCTGGCTGGTCCGCTATCTCCTCGAGGGAAGCGTCGACCCTTCGGCGCGCAGGGACGGGCGCCGACTTCTGCCGTGCCACGGGCACCACACCCGGGACGAGCTGACTCATGAGGTCGTCGGGAACCTGACGCGGACGCCCTCTTCGGGACGGCGTCGGCGCGGCGACTGCCACGGGAGGACCCCGCTTGGCCTTTCGCCACGCCCCTCGCACCTTGTCCACTGCGGCTGCGGGAAGCATGTCCTCGGGGGAGCGGTACCGTTCGAGCCCCAGGTCACGGAGCACGCCCAGTACGTCCCCGGCGGTGCCGTGGAGCTCCCGAGCCAGCTTTCGCACCCGCGTCGCCATCAGATGAGACCCCTTGGCGAACCATGTAGCTTTGGAATGGCGAGCCCGCAGGTCAATCCGTTGCGGCAGCTTGTTGTGCGGCTTCGAGCACCGCGGTGACCGCGTCCCGCAGATCCCCCGAATGGGGAAGCACCTCTCGGGACAGCTCCAGCGCCAGAGCATGCTGATCTGCGTTGTAGGCATCCACGGCCACCGAGTACATCGCGTAGGCGCTCGCGGCGCCCCCGGGATCGAGCACCTGCGCCCGCCGGGCGGCCCGTGCCCTGGCCTGCAGGTCGTCGCCGAGGTCCGCCAGACCAGCCCAGCACCGACTGGCCACCAGGTCCATCCCGATGGACTCGGCATCCTCGGCGGCCGACCGCAGCAGGGGCTCGGCGTCGACCTGGGGGATCTCCATCGCCGAGAGGGCCTGCGCCGCCCGTGCGTGCACCCGAAGCTCTGGATCGTCCACCTGGATCGCCTCCTGGACGATCTCCTCGTAGAAGGGAAGCGCCGCCATGGGCGACTGCCCGACCGTGAGGTTCCACAGGGCCCAGGCCCGCCCGCGCCGAGCGGTGGCCGCGTAGCCGGTCTCCCCGATCTCCCGGAACCCGGAAAAGGCGGTATCGAAGCGCTCCCGCGCGGTCGCCCACTCGCCGGCATCCCACGCCGCCATCCCCTCCACCCACGCGGACTTGGCCTTCGCGAACGCCTCATGGTGGGCCACGGCGTCCGCCAGGCCCAGTTCCTGTGCCCTCTCTACGGCCCGAGCACTGTGGCCGAGGACGCGTAGGGCCTCGGCGGCATTGTCGCGGGCTACCCGGGCCACCCCTTGGCCCCGCTCGGTGCCGGACTCCTCCGCCACCCTCGCGGCAGCCACGAACGCCTTCAGCGAGCCTTCGACGTCCCCCTCCCGAGCCAAACCGAGCCCAGAGGCAATGCCAACGTGGGCTGGCCCGAGTGGATCGCCGGCCCGGCGGAACCGCTCGATGGCCTCCTCCGTCCACCTGGCCAAGGCGTCCGCGTCGCGTCCCGACGAGAGCACCACCAGGGAGCTCGCAACCCGGGCCGAGTCGGCCCAATACCCCCGCTTGTCCAGGGACGAGAGCGCCGCCTCGTAGGCCACCGTGGCCGCCTCGATGTCGCCGTCTGCCGCCGCGATCGCCGCCTCCAACTCGTCCAGGCGGACCACTCCGATCGGGTGGTCCACCCTGCGGGCCAATTCCCGGCCCGCCGCGAGATGGGTCCTCGCCGATTCCGCCAACCCGAGGCGGGTATCCACCAGACCCGCCTGCGCCCGCAGGTCGAGGGCCTGGATCTTGAAGTGGGTTCCGTCCGCAGTGTCCAGGGCCTCCCGCAGGTACTCCCGGGCCAGCAGGTCTCGGTGGGCGAACAGGTGGACCGTGCCCAACTCGCCGAGCACCCGCACCACTTCTCGAACCATGCCGCCTTCGCGAGCTTTGACGAGCGCCACCTGGAGATCGGTGGCCGCATCGTCGAACCGTCCCTCTGCCCGCGCTACCGCAGCCCGTGCCACCCTCAGCTCGATGACCTCGCGGCGACCCCCATCCTCGCTCGAAGGCACCAGCGTCCTTGCCCCCTCCAGGTCGCCGCGGCGCAGCCGGTCCGCGACCCGTCCCACCAGGTCGTCGGCGGAGGCCGTCCCCCGGATCGAGGCCACCACGGAGAGGTTGACTGCGGCCTGCTCCAGGACCCCAGACTCTCCGACCTGCTCTGCCAGACGCGCCGCCTTGCGGCATGCCGACTCCGCGCGACCCAGCTCCCCCTGGTCCATCCACACCAGCCCCTCGTTGAGCGCCACGCGCGCCTCCAGGGGAACCGAGCCCACCCTACGGGCCTTGGCGTCGGCGCGTTCGAGGGCCACCAGGGCTTCCTCTCCCCTACCCCCTTCGGAGAGCACCAGACCGTACAGGTTCAGCAGCGGTCCGTGCTCGGGATCGTCGGCCACGCCGCGCTCCGCCGCCCGAATCGCCCTACGCAGGTCTCCCCCCTCGTAACGAGCCATCGTCTCCAGGTAGCGAAAGTCAGCGTTCCTGCTGGCCTCTGCCAGAGCGCCGAAGCGCCGCGCCGCCGCCTCGAACCTCCCTT
>JAFDJI010000283.1 GCA_019307545.1 Deltaproteobacteria bacterium
CAGCCGCAGGGCGGAGCGGTAGCCATGGACCGGCGCACCATATTCGCAGTGGTCCTCGCGCTGGCGACGCTCTTCGCGTGCGACGCCGACACGAAGTCCCGCTACCCGGACCGGTACGCGGACCTGGCCACCACCGAGGAGCCAGCCGGATCGCCCGAATCGACGCCCGGTCCCACCCTGGCTCCGGGACCATTGACGGTGACGCCGCCGGAAGCTGCTCCAAAGGTGGAGAGACCCCGCGCGCCAGAGCGCGAGATCCCCTACCAGGCTTGCGGCACCGACGCGCGTTGGACCACCGCCGGCGGGTTCCTGCGGTCCGTAATCCTGGTCGAGGAAGAGGCTCATTACGAGGTCCAGCCGATATACCGCTGGATCTGGGACCGGATACGCGGGGAGAAGAGCCAATGGAAGCCTTACGGTGATCCCCCGGGAGCGGAGCAGCTGCTCACCAAGGATGCCCGGGTTCTCGGCATGGGCAGCGGAGGGTTGAAGAGTGCCTCTCCGGATGTGGATCTCCTGGAGGACGACGACACGACGATCGCGCTGCGGGGAGTGACCGACGACGGGATCGAAGTGACCCGGTTCCTGCGGACGGAGGACGGCGACCCCTGCACGATGGCTGTCACCACCACCTGGCGCAACGTCGGGTCGCACCCGTATGCCGGAGACCTGTGGCTGCAGCTCCACGACGTGGTGCCGGAAAAGGCGAGCCGGTACTCCAACGTGGTCCAGCCCTATGCCATGGTGGGCGGCAAATACAAGCGGTTGAACCTAAAGAAGGTCGATGACACCCAGGCCCTCGAAGGCGCCGTCGACTGGATGGCTCTGGCGGATCGGTACTTCGTGCTGGTGCTCATCCCCGAGGGAGCGGGTGGGGACGGTCGGCTCCTCGTCTCGCGCCTCGACGTGGTCGATGGACAGGTGGCCTACGGGCTCCACTACGTCGTCACCGCCGATCTCGCCCCCGGCGCGGCGTACACCGAAAGCTACCGCATGTACGTGGGGCCGAAGGAGCTGAGTGTCCTGAAGACGCTGCACGAGCGGTTGCCGAAGCTGGTGAACCTGGGGATGTTCGCGTTCTTCGGCAAGATCCTCCTCACGCTGCTCAAGTTCTTCCATACCTATGTCGGGCAGTGGGGCCTCGCGATCATCGTACTGACCGTGTTCGTGAAGCTTTTGTTCTTCCCGCTCACGCAGACCTCTTTCAAGTCGTCCCAGGCCATGTCTTCGCTTCAGCCCGAGCTGAAGGAGATCCGGGAGAAGTACAAGGAGAGCCCGGAGGAGTTGAACCGGCACACGATGGCGCTGTTCAAGGAACGGGGTGTCAACCCGCTGGGGGGATGCCTGCCGATGCTGATCCAGTTCCCGGTCTGGATCGCGCTCTACCAAGTGCTGTTGAACAGCGTCGAGCTCTATCACACCGAGTTTCTTTATTTGCGCGACCTATCCTCGGTAGATCCCTACGGGGCTTTGCCGTTTGTGGTCGTGATCTTGATGGTGGTGCAGCAGCAGTTCATGCCTACAGGGAACATGGACCCCACCCAGGCAAAGATGATGAAGTTGATGCCCCTGATGTTCGGGTTCTTCTTCTTCGCATTTCCTGCCGGTCTGGTGGTCTACATCTTCGTCAACATGGTGCTGACCATCCTGCAACAATGGATAATCCGGCGTACCTACAAAACCCCTGAAGTAGCGGCTGCCACCACGTAATACGGGAGTGAGTGGATCAATGAACGAGTTGGAAGACAAGAAGACGATCGAAGTAGAAGGCAAGGACCTCGTCAGCGCCATCGCCACTGCGGCGGCGGAGCTTGGTGTGGAGCCCGTAGACGTCGGGTTCAAGCTGGACTTGGCGCACTTTCGGAGCGAGTCCGGAGGCATGCTTGCGAAGCAGACCGTCCGGATCATCGGCTGGGTCGAGGAGGGGAACTCCTCGTTCAGCGTGATTTCGGCGAAAGGTCACGGCGCGCCTCGCACCAACGACAGGAACGATGGCCCCAGGCAGAGGCGGGGTCGGGATCGCGATCGCGATCGCGATCGCGATCGCGACAGGAGGCGGGATTCCGGACGCGAGGGCAAGAGGGATTCAAGGCCCAAGAGGGAGGCAGGACCCAAGAGGGAGGCAGGGCCCAGGCGGGACGAGAGGAGGAAGGAGCGGGAGCCTGTTCAGGACGCGCTGCAGGGCAGCACAGAGGCCTCGGACCGGGCCGGGGAGTGGTTCAGCACCCTTCTCCAGCGAATGGGAATCGAAGGCACCGTGGTCGCCACCGGCAGGGACAACCGAGTGCACCTGGACGTCCGCGCCGAACGTGCGGGACGCATCATCGGCAAGCGTGGCTCCACGTTGCGTGCGATCCGCCACCTGCTCAAGCAGGCTCTGGTCGAGTATGGCGAGCTCACCCTCGACATCGATGTGGAGGACACCCGACCCCGCGAGCAGAAGAGCCAGGACAGGCCCTCGGAGCGCAAACGAAGCGGCCCCAAGGGAGGCCAGGACAGAGGTGGCTACCCAGAGGAGAAGCTCCGCGCGCTTGCACATCGGGCAGCCGAAAAGGCACGTGAGACCGGCAAGACCATCACGATCAACCTGGAACTCAGCTCCTACGATCGACGCATCGTGCACCTCGAGGTGGCCGAGATGGAAGGGGTTTCCAGCGAGTCCGAGGAAAAGGACGGGGTCAAGTACGTCCAGGTGATCCCGGGGTAGCGAGCTCCGGGATGAGCGAGGTCATCGTCGCGCCGGCCACCCCCTGGGGGTACGGCGCGCTTGCCTTGGTCCGATTCTCCGGCGAAGGGCTGGACGAGGTGCTTCGCGCCGTGCTCCAGCCCTTCGGTGGGTGGCCCGTGCCCGAGGGTCGTCAAAGGCGCGTCTACTTGCGCGATGCGCAGGGGGTGTTCGACGACGGGGTGGTGGTGATCGGGCGGGCGCCGCAGACCTACACCGGTGAGGACACCGCAGAGGTGACCTGCCACGGGAATCCGTTGGTGGTGGAGCGACTGGTGGCGTCGGCCCAGGCTGCGGGAGCGCGGCTGGCCGGTGCCGGGGAGTTCACCCGCCGCGCGGTCCTGCACGGCAAGATGGACCTTCTCCGCGCGGAGGCGGTGCTCCAGGTAAGCCGGGCCCGCACCCTGGATGGGCTACAGGTCGGTGTGGATGGGCTCGAGGGCCGGCTGTCGGAATGGGTGGCTGAGATCCGCGAGACCCTCTGTGAAGCGGCCGCCGAGCTCGAGGCACGACTCGACTACCCTGCCGACGAGTTGGCGTTCCGGGCCGACGAGGAGGTGTTTGCACTCCTGGCCGAGACGGCACGCAAGTGTCGAGAGATCGCGAAGACCGCGCCTGTGGGACGGACCTTGGTAGACGGGGCGCGAGTGGCCCTGGTGGGTGCGGTGAACGCGGGCAAGTCTTCCTTGTTCAACGCGTTGCTCGGTCGTAAGCGTGCCCTGGTGCACGAGCGACCCGGGACGACGCGTGACGTGTTGGAGGTGACCTGCACCCTCGGACCGGTGGCGGTCACCCTGCTGGACACCGCGGGGGAGCGCGCGACCGACGATCCGGTGGAGGCGGCCGGACTTGCCCTGGCCCAGGAGCTGGTGGCGGACGCCGATCTCCTGGTGGTCGTGCTTCGGGCCCACCCCGAGGGGGTCGACCCCATTGGCAGGACCCTCCTCGAGCGCACCGAACAGCGCCCGCGGGTGGTGGTCTACAACGCCATCGACCTCCCGGACGTGGCTCCTGCGCCGGCCGACGCGATCCCTACCGTCGCGATCACCGGAGAGGGTCTGGACGAATTGACGAGGTCCATTGCTCGCGCACTGGTGGGAGAGCAGCCTGGACAAAGCCGGCTCGTGATTGCCTCGTCCCGGCAGCGTGACCTGTTCCTGGAGGTGGCGCGCCGCGTGGAGGAGGCGATCGGGGCCGTCCCCGACGCTGGGATTGCGGTGGCGGCGGATGCAGTCACCCGGGGCATCGAGGTCATCGATGCGCTCACCGGGGCTGAGACACGCGAGGCCGTGCTCTATACACTCTTTGCCCGCTTCTGCATCGGGAAATAGGCCATGAAACGCTTTCCTCTCCACGTCCAGATCCTGGTGGCCATGGCCCTGGGCGCGGCGCTTGGCTTGTTCCTCAACTTCCAGACGGTCTCCGAGGGGGGGCTTTCTCGGGAGACGGTGTTGGAACTGGCCGCGGTCGGGGAGTGGCTGGGCAAGCTCTTCCTGGCCCTGCTGCAGATGGTCGTGGTGCCCCTCATCTTCTCCAGCCTGGTGTACAGCATCGCCGGGTTGGGGGAGCGAAAGGGCATGGCGGCGCTGGGGCTGCGGACCGTCGCCTACTACCTGACGACCAGCCTGCTCGCGATCACCGTGGGGATCATCGTGGTCAACCTGGTCCGGCCCGGCGAGGGGCTGAACTACAACGACCTCATGCTGGCGGCCCAGAGCGAGATGGCCACGCAGCAGCAGGCGCCGCCGACGGGTCCGGAGATCCTGGAGCAGCAGTCCCCGGTGGTCGTGCTCGTGGGCATCGTCTTCCGCATGGTACCCACGAACATCGTGGAGGCGGCGAGCAGCAACGGGACCATCTTGTCCGTGATCTTCTTTGCCCTGCTCTTCGGCATCTTCATCGTTCGCACCGGGGGCGAGCAGGGTGCCTTGCTCGCCAAGTTCTTCGGCGCCGTGCAGGAGGTGATGATGCGGATGACGCACACCATCCTGTATGTCGCCCCCATCGGCATCTTCGGGTACGTCTTCTACGTCACCGCAGCCACCGGCCTGGCTCTGGCGAGCGCGCTGGGTTGGTACATGGTGGCGGTGGCGGTGGGGTTGGCGTTCCACGCCTTCGTGACCCTGCCGCTGATCCTGTGGTTGGTGGGAGGCAGGAACCCGCTGCATTTCGTGCGGGACATGTGGGAAGCCCTCGCCACAGCCTTCTCCACGGCCTCCAGCGCGGGCACGCTCCCTCTCACCATGCGCTGCGCCACCCAAAACGCGGGGTTGCCCGACCGGGTGACGTCCTTCACCCTCCCTCTGGGCGCCACCGTGAACATGGATGGCACGGCGCTCTACGAGGCGGTTGCGGTGCTGTTCGTCGCCCAGATGCTCGGCGATCTCACCATAGGGCAGCAGGTCATCGTGGCGGTGACGGCCCTGCTGGCCAGTGTGGGCGCGGCGGGGATCCCACACGCCGGCACGGTGATGATGGTGATTGTGATGCAGGCGGTCGGGCTCCCCACCGAAGCGGTGTTGGTGATCCTGGCGGTGGACCGGGTCCTGGACATGTGCCGAACCACCGTGAATGTATGGAGCGACAGTGTGGGCGCCGCCGTGGTCACCCGGTGGGAGCCTCTTGACCAGGAGCCAGCGGTTCCCGCGGATGTTGCCACCCACACCTCGTGAGGGTACGCCTCCTCTCCAGGTGGATACGCATCGCCCATGAAGTCTCTCTTCGTGATGGATCCCCTCCACCACATCAACGTGGCGGGGGACTCGACCTACGTGATCATGCGGGAGTGCACGGATCGCGGGTTCCCCGTCTGGACCTGCACGCCTGCCGACCTTTTCGCCCGTGATGGCGTCCCTGGGGCCCGCGTCACTCCCACCCGAGTCACTGCG
>JAFDJI010000284.1 GCA_019307545.1 Deltaproteobacteria bacterium
CCGAGGACCATCCGGCCATCCATCGGCAAGGTGTCCAGCAACTCGCGCATGGCGAGGGAAGCCGCGCGGTCGGCCTCCTCGCCATTGCCTCGGCCCATCCACTGTCCGGCCGCCAGGGCGGCGGCCTCGGTGACGCGGACCAGGTCGAGTCCCAGGTTTCTCTGTCGTTTCAGCTCCATTGAACTTCTCCGGCCAGATCGGCCTCAGTCGATGGCTTCGAGCAGACCCGCGGCCTCCCAGGCCAGCATGCCACCCTCGAGGATGGTGACCTCGCTATTCCCTCGGTTCCCCAGCAGTTGGGCGGCGCGGGCACTGCGCCTTCCGGTGCGGCAGACCAACACCAGCGGTTCATCGGGCACCTTGTCGCCATCGGTGATCAGGAGGGGAAGAGGGATGAGGAAGGCCTTGGGGACGTGGCCCCGCCTGAACTCCCGTGGCTCACGCACATCGATCACCAGCCGCGGGTGTTCGCCATGGAGCACGTCCCAGAGCCGCGACGCCTCGATGGTCTTCAGCTGGTCGCGCGGGACCTCGGTGTGGAACGAGATCTCCTCGGGGTACTCCCGTTTCGGCAGGTTCTGGCACTCCCGAAAAACTCGGAAGGGGCACTCGTAGATGCAGATGGCGGGGTCCAGGACCCTCTTGAAGAGATGAGCGATCACCCGGTCCTCGGATTGGAAGTGATCCGGGCCCAGGCGGTCATGGAAGTCGGTGCGTTGGAGTACCTCCAACACCCTTGGGTTGACCTGGGTGAAGTACACGTCCCCGCCGCGTCCCCTCATGGCCTTGTGCACGCTGAAGAGGGTGTGGACGCCGGCGAAATCGCATTGGTCGACGCTCACCATCCTGATCAGGAGGAACAGCAGGTCGGGGTGGTCGTCGAGGTGGGCCTGGATCTCCTCCTCCACGTGGGTCACCGCCCCGAAGTAGAGGTCGCCGTGGATGGTGAGGATGCTGAGCTGGGGGCAGCTCGGCTTGTCCGGACGATGGATCCAGCGGACGAACTCGTCGTCGGGCACCACCGATTCCACCCGGGGGACGCTGGTACGCCTGATGTACAGGGCGAAGGAGAGCAGGATGCCGAGGAGGACCGCGAACTCCAGCGGTAGGAGGAGGGTCGAGGCGAAGGTCACCGCCATGATCGCCGTGTCCCCGGGCGCTCCGCGCCAGATGCGGCCGATCTCCCTCCAGTCGATCATCCCGATCGCGATCACGATGAGCACCCCGGCCAGGGCGGTCTTCGGGATGAAGGCGGCCAGAGAGCCCACGGTCAACACCGTGATCAGGACGATGAGGCCGCTGAACACGCCCGCCATCGAGGTCCGTGCCCCGGCCTCGTAGTTCACCGCGGTGCGGGAGAAGGACCCCGACGCGGCGTACCCCGAGAGGAACCCGCAGGCGATGTTGGCCAGCCCCTGCCCGACCAACTCCTGGTTGCTGTCCAACCGCTGGTTGCTCTTGGTGGCGACGGATCGGGCGATGGAAACCGCTTCGGTGAGGCCGATCGCGGCCACCGCCAGCGCCCCCGCCGAAAGCTGCCCGATCAACTCGAGGGCGAAGAGGGGCAGCTGTGCGAGGGGTGGCAGGCCCGTCGGAAGCTGGCCCACGATGGCGACCCCTCGCTGTTCGAGGCCCAGGGCGAAGACCACCACGGCGCCGCCGACCATGGCCAGGAGCGGTCCCGGGATCTTCCGGTGGATCCGTCGCAGCACGAGGATGAGCAGGATGGCGCTCGCGCCGATCGCGGCCGTGATCGGGTGGCTGTCTCCGGCGTGCCGGATGACGGCGACCACGGTCTCCGGCAGGGTGTGGACCGGTTCGGAGAACTGCAGGCCGAGGAGCGGTCGGATCTGCTTGATGCCGATGAGGAGCGCCGCACCGGCGGTGAAGCCGACGACCACCGAATGCGACACGAAGTTGACCAGCACCCCCAGCCGGAAGACCCCCATTGCGAACTGGAAGATCCCGGCCATGACCGCCATCATTCCCGCCGCCACGATGAACTCGGTGCTTCCCGGGTCCGTGCTGACCAGCAGCGAGGAGAGGACGATGAGCGAAATCGCGTTGGTCGGCCCGGTCTGGAGGTGATGGGAGGAGCCCCACAGCCCCCCGATCACCGCCGCGACGATGGCGGCGTTGAGCCCGATGTTCGGCGGCAACTCCGCGATCTGCGCATAGGCAATCGCCTGGGGCAACAGCACCACCGCCACCGTCAGGCCGGCCACCAGGTCCCCGCGCAGGTGCCCGCGCCGGTAGGAGCGCACCACCTCGACGGGCCGCGTCAGCACCTCCAGGAGTGTCTTGCGCCTCACGGGCATCGGTCGGTCACTCCAGTCATCTCAGCCGGTTGAACAAGGACGAGGCGGCGTGGACGTGATCACCGATCCGTCGCATTCGCTCCATCTCGTCCTCCCCCAGCGGGCCCTGCTCGAGCGCGGCCAGGGCCTCGGCCATCTGCTTGTCGTTCTTCGGTCCACTCAGGGCGACGTCGACATTGGGGTGGGACAATGCGAATCGGTAGCAGTCGGTGGCCGAGGGGGGGGTCTCGCCTGGCGGCATCTTGTCCGGCTGGAGCAGGTCGCCCCACCGGGTGGTGGTGAAGGACACGATTCCTGGTGGGTCCTCTTCCGGCAGGTGGGGGAAGACCTCCTGCTCCGCGCCACGGTGCGCGGCGTTGTACCGGACTTGGAGGATGTCGTAGAGCGCGTCTCGCATGTAGTCCTGGAACAGCATCCTCTGGTGAGAGGAGATGGCGATGAAGCTGCACTTGCCCTGGTCTTTCAGCCGTTGGGCCTCGTCGCGCACCCAGCGCCCGGGCTTTCGGTCGTACCAACCGAGCAGGAGGATGTCGACGTGGTCCAGGCCCAGCTTTCGGAGCCCGTTTTCCACGCTGCGCCGCATCAGCCACGGGAGCCGCGCATAGCACTGCAGGACGACGACCAGGTCCGAGCGGTGTCGGGGTGCGAGGTCCCGGAGGGCACGCCCCATTCCCGGGGTGCGCACCGAGCCCCAGAAGAAGTAGTTCACCCCCGCGTCGAAGGCGGCGCGGCAGGCCCGCTCCGGCACGTGGTAGGACGATCCGATCCCGAGCCGCGAGACCTGGAGACCGGTGCGTCCGAGCGCGACCTTCTCCGAGAAGTCCTTCACCGGTCTTCCTCTTCCGCTTTGCCGCTCGGCACGGAGGGGAGGTTGAGCACCTCCAGCACGGTGAAGAACCAGACCGCCAGCAGTCGGATGACCTCTTTGATCGCGCTCCCTCCACCCACTCGCGCACGCGTAGCGGCGATTGCGACGATGATGATACGACACGCCGCGCCGGATGGACCCGGCCCGGCTTCCCAACCACGGTGACATGTCCGAGCAGAACAGCCCTCGAGGAGCCCTGATCGAGTTGGTGGTCAACGTGGCCGCCCCGACGCTGGTGTTGCTGTTCCTGGCAGGTGATGCGTACCTGGGTCCGGTCTGGAGCCTGGTCGTGGCGCTGGCCTTTCCGCTCGGACACAGCCTGTACACCATGGCGACGGCGCGTCGGGTCAGTCCGATCGCCGTGTTGGTCTTCATCAGCGTCCTGCTCACGGGCGGCATTGGCCTGCTCGAGCTGGAAGTGCAGTGGTTCGCATGGAAGGAGGCTGCGTTTCCGCTTGCCATCGGCGTAGCGGTGGTGGCTTCGGTCAAGACGCGGTGGCCGGCGCTTCCCACCCTGCTCGCCCCCCTGCTCGACCAAGCAAAGGTGGATGGGTTGCTCGAGGAGCGTGGCCGGGCCGAGGCACACGAGGCGGACCTGGTCCGCGCGACCTGGCAGGTGGGCGCCGTCCTGGTGCTCACCGCCTTCGGAACCTATGCTTTCGCCCGCTTCATGGTCACCAGCGCCACCGGCACCGAGGCCTTCAACACGGAGCTTGGCCGCTACACCGGGCTCGCCCTGCCGGTGCTCGGGATTCCCAGCACGGTGCTCATGGTGTGGATCCTGCGCAACGTGCTCATCGGGGTCGAGGAACACACGGGCGTGGAAATCCAGGAGCTTCTGAAGTAGGAAGGGGGGCCGGGACCAGATTTGGACGCCGTCCAACGTGTCGTCAAAGTGCGTGGTACCGGCTAGAGGGCGTGGCGGTCTCGGGGGGTGTTTCGGGAATGAGACCGGGCTGAGGTGGACAACGGGCGGGCAGGTGCTGATGGCTTCGGTAGACTCCCAATCGGATGACACTTTCCTTCGTTTCGGGCTCTTTGGCACCGCCGTGCTCACCTGGATGGGGGCCACGGACCTCTGGGAGTTCGGGGACGTCGGGGCGCTGACCTTGTCGGTCGGCCTCCTGCTGGCGAGCTATCTGGTGGGCTTCGTCCTGCTCATTCTCGCGTGTTGGCGAAACATCCCCCGCTTCGCGCGGTATGCGATTCCGGTCGCACTCCTGGTGGTCGTCGCGGACTACTTCCAGATCCATGAGGCCAACGCTCGCCTGCGCGGGGGGGACCTGACCACGGACGTTCTGTTGTTCGGGGAGTACACCGCCCACCTGGTCCTGGAGGGTCAGAACCCGTACGGCGCCGACCTGCTCGAGGCCTACCGCGCACATCGGGCCCCGTTCAACTTCTCCACGCCCCAGATCGATGGAAGTCTGGTTGGACACCTGCCCTATCCAGCCCTCTCCTTTTTGGTGCTCGTTCCAGCCCTGTTGGTGGGGCTCCGCGCGTCGATCGTGTACCCGATCTTCCAGGTGGCGGCGCTCGTCGCGCTCTACTTCGGAGTGAGCCCTCGCTACCGTCCGATCATCCTGCTGCCATTCCTCGGGGAGACCGTCTACCTCGGCTACGCGCTGGGCGGCGTCAGCGATCCAGTGTGGGGCTTCCTGCTGGTGTGCATGGTGCTGGCATGGGATCGTCCAATCGGCAGGGGCCTTCTCTACGGGCTCGCCGTGTCGTTCAAGCAGCACCCCTGGTTCCTGGCTCCCTTCCTGCTCGTGCGGATCTTCTGGGAGACGAAGGGGAGTCGTACCGAGCGTGTCCGTGCGGCTGCGCTGTTCACCGCGCTGTCTGTGGGTGTGTTCGTGGTGGTCAATCTCCCCTTCGTGATCTGGGATCCGGTCGAGTGGTTCCGGGGGGTCTTCCTGCCGTTCCTCGCCCCGATGCAAGTGTATGGGCAGGGCCCCTCCGTGTTGACAACGGTGGGCTGGTTCACCATCCCCAAGTCGGCCCACACGGTTGCGGTGCTCGGTTTGTTGAGCATAGGTCTGCTGGCCTACACGCGCCACTATCACCGGGTTCCCTACCTTCTGTGGATGGTCCCGGCCGTGGCGTTGTGGTTCGGCCATCGCAGTCTGACGTCCTATTGGTACTTCTTGGCCATGCCCCTTGCGATGGACGCTTTTGGCGTGCGCCGTCCAGTCCTGGCATCCTCGGAGGCGCCTCGGCGCTCCTTCGGACCGGAACTCGCGCTCATCGGGGTACTCCTCACGGGATTCGTCGCGTCCGCCGTCTGGGGGGCCACGCGCCAGCCGGATCTGGAGATCTCAATCGTCGGTCCCCACGAGGCTATCGGCAACCACATCTCTGGGACCAGGGTGCGGGTGCGGAACGGCACTGGACGGCAGATCGAGCCACGAAAGCCGGCCAGTCCGGTGTGTACCGGATCGCGATCGACAAACCACAGGCGTTCGTCGAGATCGCGCGCGGGGGAAGGGTCTCGGTCCACCCGGCCGGCGCGCATGAGCCCCGGGTTGCGACGCGGATCGAGGGGGACGTGAGTGGGGGCCTGCCCGATGTGGCGCCGAACGGTGAATGGAAGCTGTGGACCTATGGCCAGGAGAAGCCGCACTTCTGGGGACTCATCCGCACACCCGAAGACGCCGGGCGTGTCCGATACGCCGCACAGGGTCGGCGGAGCGCGGTGATCTTCGAGGTGGACGAGGCGGCCGGGGACGACTTTGCGTCGGTGGTGCTCGACACCTTCATGCTGATGCCCGAGTATCCGTTCTGGATCGATGTTCGCCCACCCCGTGGCGCGAACCATCTCC
>JAFDJI010000989.1 GCA_019307545.1 Deltaproteobacteria bacterium
GAAAAGGTCTCCTCCGTGCACCTCCGGTTCCTCGCACCCATGGAGCCCGGGTTGAAGGAGATCTTCTCCAAGTTCAAGCGGGTGATGACGGTGGAAATCAACTACAGCGACGAACTCGGGGATCCGCTCATCGACGAGGAGTCGCGGCGGCTCTCGCAGCTCGCCTACATGCTGCGTGCCCACACGCTGGTGAACGTCGACTGCTGGTCGCGCATCCCCGGCTCGCCACTGCCGCCCGGCATGGTAGCCGATGCAATCCGCACAAAGCTGAAGCGGGGTGAATGATGTACGGACTGAAGACCGATTGGATTGAAGATCCGAGCCCTCGCTACTTCACCCTGTCCGACTACGAGGGACTCGTCGCCCGGTGGTGTCCTGGATGTGGTGTCCTGGATGCGGCGACCTCGCGGTGCTCACGGCTATCCAACGCCTGTGCCGCGACGAGCAACTCCCCCCCGAAAAAACGGTGTTCGTCTCCGGGATCGGCTGCTCGAGCCGGTTCCCCCATTACATGAAGACCTACGGGTTCCATGGGCTCCACGGGCGAGCACTCCCCGTGGCGGAAGGGATCCGGTCGCGTCGCCCCGATCTGCACATCTTCGTGGCGACCGGCGACGGCGACTGCTGCTCCATCGGCGCGGGCCACTGGATCCACTCCATCCGCTACAACATGAACATGGTGGTGATGCTGTTCGACAACAACATCTATGGCCTCACCAAGGCGCAGACGTCGCCCACATCGCTCAGGGGGCTGAAGACCAATACCCACCCCCGTGGGGCCTGGCTCGACCCCATCGACCCCATCCAGACCACCCTGGGCGTCGTCAACGCATCGTTCGTGGCCCGCACGGTGGACTGGAACCCGCCCCACCTGCTCGCGACCCTGCAGGCCGCGCACAGGCACCAGGGGTTCTCGTTCATCCAGATCATCCAGCGGTGCCCTCACTACACCTCCAAGGTGTTCGAGGCGCTCCAGAGGGAGCCATCCAACGTCCTGCTGATGACCCACCCCGATGGGATCACGGTCGATGACGGGGCGCTGCGTGCGTTCCCCAACCAGGTCGAGCACGACCCGGCGAACATCCACGAGGGACGCGAGCTCGCGGAACAGAATGATGCCGTTGCGATCGGCCTGTTCTACCGAAACGAGAACGCGCAACGGTACGACGAATACACGGTGGAGGGGATCGCGACGACGCGAGCCCAGAAGATCGAGGCGCTGCGCAAAGAGCTGCAGCAATACGAAGTCTAGACCCCATACGGGAAGGGCGTTGACCATGACGCGCTCACAGGTACCCGGTGCACATTCCGGGCAGACCCAAGTGGTGCTGAGCGGCTCGGAAGCAGTCGCCGAGGTGGAGATGGCGATCTGTGCGGGTGCGGTCGTCGGCCGCCCCGCAATCGCGGAGGGGCTCGCCATGGCCGGCCTTCGCGCCGCCAGCCTCACTCGTGACGACCTCGAGATCGTGGATGGCATCGAGGCCCTCCCGGCCTCCTGCGTCCACCACACCGTGCACACCCGGCGACCCGAGCCGGTGTCCTCCGGTGCCTTCGAGTTGGTGGCATCTACCGTGCAGGAAGCGGTGGACCACTGTCTGGTGGCCCACCTGATGAGTCACAAGCTCGGGCGAACCGGCGTGTGCTCCATGGGTCCGGAGCTCGCCAGCCGACTCGACGTGGTGCACCTGCCCGCCGACCCCAGCTTCGTGGGGACGCTGGACCAGGCTGCAGCCACGTCTGGTGCTGGCGGCGTGCTCGACCTCGCACAGGAGAGCTTCCGCGCGGTGGGCGCTCACACCGGCCGTGCTGGAGACCTGCTGGCGTACCGTGGATCCGAGAAGCCCGCGGTGGTCCTGGTGGGTGTCGGTACCGGCGCAGCCAGGGCTCGGCTCGCGGTAGATGCCCTGGTGCAGGCCGGCGCTTCCGTGGGGGCCGTGTCCATCTTCCTGGTCCGGCCTTTCCCGACCGAGGCGCTCCGCAAGGCCCTCGGTTCCGTGAAACAGGTGTTGGTGGTCGACGGCCCGGCCGGCTCCGAGGCCCTGTACGACCAGGTCGAAGCAGCGCTATGTGGTGCGAAGGGGGTCCAAGTGACCCCACTCGACGCCGGTGCGCCGGAGGGCCTCCTC
>JAFDJI010000024.1 GCA_019307545.1 Deltaproteobacteria bacterium
CAGGGCGACCACACCGCCGGCGATGGTCCACCAGGAGTCGAGGAAGAGACCGCCGCACAACAGGCTGGCTCCGAAGCTCGTGAGGGCGGCGATCTGGACGTTTCGGGACATCTGGGTCGATGACGGCTGGAGCCCGGGTGTTTATCCTCTCCCGTAGCAAGGAGCCTGGATGCTGAAGGATTTCGCACGACTCGCCGCTGGTGTCGCCGCGGTCCCGGCGTCTGCGGCCGCGACCGCAGCACATCGCTGGGCGACCGGGCCGAGGGCGATCTTGGAGCTGCAGATCCGGACCTGGGACGAGGTCGGGGTCCGCTACCAGGTGCTCAAGCGGCTCCGGCGGCTCGCCTACGACCCGACCGTGGCGGGCGTGTTCCTCCGCATCGACGCGGCTCCGGGAAGCTGGGCCGCCTGCCAGGACCTCCGCGCCGTCCTCGAGCGGATCCGCGCCGCGGGAAAGGCGGTGTACGCGTTCCTGGAGACGCCGGGCAACGCCGCGATCTGGGTCGCCGCCGGTGTAGACCGGGTGTTCCTGGTCCCCACGGCTGAAGTGGGTCTGGTGGGGGTCGGGGTGGAACTCACCTTCCTGGGTGAGGCGCTGAAGCGGCTGGGAATCGAGCCGGACTTCGAGGCGGCGGGGGCGTACAAGTCTTTCGGCGAGCCCTACACCCGTACCCACGCCTCGCCGGAGAACCAGGAGGCGGTTCGGGTCCTGGTGGAGGACATGCAGGAGCAGCTTGTGGAGGGGATCGCCAGCGGGCGCGGCCTCAGTGCCGAGGAGGTCCACGATCTCCTCGCCCGGGCGCCCATCCCGGCGGCGGATGCCGTGGAAGCGGGTCTGGTGGACCAAGCCGCCTATGAGGACGAGGCGCGGGAGTGGATCGAGGAGCACCACGGCTCGAAGACCCATTTCGTGAAGTTCGGGGCATGGGCTCGGCGAGACCTGGTGCTGGAGTGGGTCGAGCACTGGGGCGACGACGACAAGCAGATCGCGATCCTCCACCTGCAGGGCCCAATCGTCGTCGACGACAAGACGCCTGCGCACACGATCCGCGCGCGGCAGGTGGTGCCGCTGCTCCGCCATCTTCGGGACAACGAAGACATCGAAGCGGTGGTCCTCCACATCAACAGTCCCGGCGGCAGCGCGCTCGCCTCGGACATCATCTGGCGCGAGGTGGACCTCCTTCGTCGTGAGAAGCCAGTGGTGGCGAGCTTCGAGGATGTGGCCGCTTCCGGCGGCTACTACCTGGCCGCCCCGGCCGTGGAGATCATCGCCCGCCCGGGGACCCTCACCGGATCGATCGGCGTGTTCGGCGGCAAGCTGGTGATGGGCCGAGCCATGCGCCAGTTGGGCGTGCACACCCAGGGCATCTCATCTTCGCCCAATGCCAACCTGTTCTCGGCCAGCCGCCCCTTCACCGACGACCAGCGGACGCGGTTCCGATCCTCCCTCCAGCGGTTCTACGACGGGTTCATCGACAGGGTGGCTTCGGGTCGCCGGCAGCCGGCGGACGTCATCGAGCCCCACTGTCGAGGCCGGGTGTGGACCGGTCGGCTGGCCCTGCGCCATGGTCTTGTGGACCGGTCCGGGGACCTGTTCGAAGCGGTGGAGCGCGCCCGGGTGCTCGCGGGCCTCCATGTGGGCGGGTACCGGGAAGTGAACGTGGCGCCGAGTCCGCGCCAGAACCTCATGGCTCGCGTGCTCTCGTTCCTGCTGCGCGAGATCCGCCCGCGCCTGGGGGATGGTGCTGTCGAACGGGTCGCCGCCCTGATGCGGGTCACCCTCGGGTCGACCTTGACCCCGATGCTGGACGTGGTCCTCGCGCATCCGGGGGAGGCGCTCGCGATGCTCCCCTTCGACCTGCGCCCGCGGTAGGGATCAAGGGTCGCCGTACACCCAGCGGTAGGTCATGACGTGGCCCAGTACCCGCCGCACGTACTGGCGGGTCTCGGTGTACCCGATGTCCTCCGCGAACTCGTCGAACTCCGGGGTGGTCTCGTAGCTCGAGAGCCATCGAACCACTGCGTCCCCACCCGCGTTGTAGGAGGCGATGACCGCGGGGAGCGAGGTTCCCTGCAGCACCTCGCCGAGGACCTCCTGCTTGAGGCCCAGCTCGGCAGTCCCAAGCGATGCGTTGTAGGGGCCCCGGTAGAGGTCCAGCGGGTCGAAGGGCTGGTCGCCGTAGAGCGCCCGGTGGATCCGCGGTGCCTCCGTGGGCATGAGCTGCATCAACCCCCGGGCACCCGCTACCGAGGTCACGTCCGGCTTGAGCGCGGACTCGGCCACCATGATCCCGAAGGGCACCCTCGGGTCGAAGTGGTACCGGTCCGCTACCGTCTCCACCACGGTTCGCTCCGGCATGGGGTAGCAGGCCTGTTGGATGACCGGATCGGCGTCCTCCCATGGGGATTTGCACCAGGTACCAACGAGGTCTCGTGCCTTCCGGTAGTCTCCCGCGGCGATGAAGGCATGGGCCGCCGCCACGGCGTCGTCCCGTCGCTTGAGGTGTGACCCCACCGGCGCCAACTCGGCGAGAGCCCACTCGTTGAGCCCCACCGCGAGCAGGGCCTCCGCCCGCATCACCTCGGGGCGCTCCGCGAGGTCTTCGGGCCAGGGGGGCCGCTCGATCGGGCCGCCGCCGGGGAAGGTGCGGCCCAGCCGGTGGGCGGCGAACCAGGCGTAGCCGTTGACCGGGTAGCGGCGGATCACCTCGGCCAGACCCTCGGCCTCGGCGTCCGGATCGCCCTGGCGCCCGCGCGCACGTGCCTTCCAGTAGCGGGCGCCGGCCACCAGGCTGGAACGGGGGCGTTCTTCCAGGAGGTCGTCCCACGCCTTCTCGGCGGCCGGAAGGTCTCCCATGCGCCAGGAGCACCGGGCGTGGAACCAGAGGGCCTCGTCCAGGTGCCGCGAGTCCGGCATGCGGGCGATGTGTTCGTCGAACCGCAACCGCGCCGTCCCCAGGTTGCCACGGTCGTACTCCAGGTACCCGAGCTTGAAGGAGGCGAAGTCGCCCTTCTCGGTGCGCGGGTGCAGGATCGCCAGCCGCCCGTAGATCAGCGCGGCGGTGTCGTAGTCGCCAGTCCGGCTGGTCGCGAGCGCGTAGGCGAAGAGGTCGCGTGGGTTGCCCGCCGCCTTCTCCGGTGCACCCAACACGGAGGCATAGGCCTCGACCGCCGCAGGGTAGTCACGGTCGTGGAAGCGTGCTCGCGCCAGGTCGAGGCCGGTCCGGGCGGTGGGTGCGGGCCCGCGGTGGAGCTGTTCCCTCAGGGCGCGGGCCTCTGCATGGCGTTGTGCTGCCTGGAGGCGGTCTGCCCGGGTTTCCATCAGGGCTCGCCCCTCGGCGGTGACGGGGTCGGGAACCGGGCTGTCGAGTGCGGTGAGGGCTTCGGCAGCCAGGTCCGCCCAGGGGCCCGAAACGCCGTCGGTCCAGACGTGCTGGAACTCGGGGATGGCCGTCTGTCGCTCTCCACGCATGTGAGCGGCCACCGCCAGCCAGTACCGTGCCTCCAACTCGACTTCGGTCCTCATGAGGTCTCGGAGCTCCGGGCGGGCCTGGATCCCGCGTTCTTGGAGCACCAGCGCCTGTCCGCGGAGCAAACGGACCCGCAGACCGGCCTCGCCAGGGAGGATCAGCCCTCCGAGGACCACGTGCGCCTGTTCCAGCTGCCCGACCTCGACCAGGGCTCGGCCACGGACGTACCGGGCGTACTCGCCGTAGACACCTTCGGTCACCGGTGCGAGAAGCTCGGATGCGGCGTCGGCGCGGCCAGTGCGTAGCTGGCACCACCCGACCGCCAGCCGCTCTTCGTCCGAAGTAGGCTCCGGGATCGCGGCCTGCAGGGTTCGGCAGTCGCCCACCGCGACCGCGTCCCGCGCTTGGAGGGGGAGATCGGCAAACGCCTGAACAGGGAGTAGCAACCACCACATCAGTAGGTTCCACCGAAACGAAGGTAGAGGGTGCGCGGATCGTTCCAGGCGTACCCGTTGTGCGTGAGCCCCGTGGCGTAGCCGAAGCGCATGTTCATGCCCAGGTTCCAGCCGAGGAACAGGTTGAGCTGGAGCTCGCCGCCGACCCCGACCAGCGGCGTCTCGAGCAAGACATCCAGGTCGTCCACCCGGGCGAGCGCGTTGCCCGCGTCCACGAAGACCAGCCCGGTGAGGTTCCTGACGTAGGCCGGGATGGTGCCCACGCCGCGCTGCACCCGCCACAGCGGGAAGCGGTACTCGGCCCCGGCCAGCCAGTAGTAGTCTCCGACATCAGCTCCGAACGGGTAACCCCGGAGCATCCTGAACTCGTCCGGGGTCACGTAGAACGCGCCATCGCCGACATTGCCGCCCAGTTGGTAGGTGCCGAGGAACTCCGTCCCCCCGATGGCGGCGCCGGCGGCAATTCGCCCCGCGAGCACGTGGTTCGGGATCAGGGGGTTCACCACGTATTCGCGAAGCTCGGTGGTGATCTGCACCTGGGTGAGCAGGCGTTCCTCTCCTTCCCCGGTGGTGATCTGCGTCCCCAGCCAGGGGTGGAGGAAGGAGCCGACCAGGGAGAAGATCCGCCCGTCCTCCCGGGTGATGGCGTAGGCGGTGGGCTCGATCCAGGCGTAGCGCCATCCGGCGGAGATCCGCCCGATGGTGCCGCGCATCGGGATGCGCTCCTCCCAGGCATCGTCGGGGATCCCGCGCAGGTCGTCGCGCGCGGTGAACGCGTACTGGGCGAACACCGTGGTGCGTGGGCGGTAGGGGTAGCTCACCGTGAAGGCGGCGTTGTAGCGTCGTTCCCAGTAGGGGTCGTCGGCGAGGGTCACCTCGGGCCGACCGTCTGGCCCGACCCGGTAGGGGTCCGCGAAGTACAGCGGGAAGGGAACCGCTCTCCTCGAGAACCCCACGCTGTACACCGGGAGGAACCGGTTCACCGTGAAGCCGAAGGACCCTCCCACGAAGTCTGCGTCGGACCGGTAGGTGATCCCGGCGCTCCATCCGTAGTGCAGCGCCGGGTCCGAGGTGCCGGTTACCGCGCTGAGCGCAAAGGCCGTTGGCAGGAAGCGGAACCGCGTCGACGGGTACGGGGAGAGCTGCAATACCGGCAGGTAGTAGCGCGGGAGGAGGGTCGGGAGCGGGTTGTAGCGGCGGGGTGGGATGGTGAAGGGGTACTCCTGTTCCTCACCGAACAGGTCCTTGATGTCCACCTGGTCGAAGCTGTCGGTGGTCTCTTCGGGGGACTGGAATCCGACCAGGGGAGCAGGGCTCGCGCCACCCCCCCGGCGAAGGCGGTCTCCCTCCCAAAGGGAAGCGGTGGCGTCGGGCTCCACGGGCGCGTCCACCGGGTCGGTGAGGTCGCGTATCGGGGTTCCCCAGGTGAGGGAACGGGGGAGCAGGCCCCGGTCGAGGAAGCGATCGGGGTCGAGGTCGAGGATGCGCACGTCCCAGCCGTCGTGGCTGTACTGTTGGTACGCGAGCAGCGTCCCGTCGGGGTGGACCGAGGGCAGTGCGGCCCCGGTGCGCACGTTGGTCACCTGGTACAGCCGCTCCGAGTCCACCTCGATGGCGTAGACGTTGGGGATCCCCGAGCGGTCGGAGGAGAAGTAGAGCCACCGCCCGTCCGCGGACCACTCCGGATCCCGGTCCACGGCCGCGTCCATGGTGAGTCGGCGTAGGGGAGTCCCCTCGGGCGAGTACAGCCACAGGTCGCGCCGGCCGTCCTTCCACACCGATGCGGCGATCACCCGTCCATCGGGCGCGTAGCGGGGGGTGGAGAACTGGGTGTGGTCGGTCAGATCGGTGAGCGGCTCCATCCGCCGGTCGACCGTCATCACCTCCATCTGGGTGTTCTGCACCTTGTTGGTCACCACCAACAGTCGAGAACCATCTGGTGAAAAATCAGGGTCTCTAGCGCGTTTTCCCGATGAGAGCGCGGTCGGCGACGTGTCGCCCAGGGTGTACAGGTAGATGTCGGACCAGGTGTTGAACCGGTTCACGATGTGCAACCCGGCGTAGACGAAGGCCTCGGAGTCGTTGCGCCAGGTGAAGTTCTTCGCGCCACGCTTCTCGAGCAGCACCTCGGGCGCGTAGCCCCACCCGTCCGCCATCCAGATCCGCGAGCCCCGGCGCAGGTCGTAGCAGGACCACACCAGCTTGTCGCCGTCCGGGGAGAAGGACGGAGCGGTGCAGGAGGCGTCCCCGATGCTCACCAGGCGTCCCTCCCGCACGCCCTGCTCCTCGAGCACCGCGACCTGACGCCCGTACTGCTCTTCCAGCGCGGACCGCCAATCGCGGTACATCGGGACCAACTCCCTGCCGAACACCCACTTCGACGGGAGGATGTAGGGGATCGAGCTCCCGTAGATGTGGGTCCACCGGGTCCAGACGTTCTCGCCCTGGTGCTCTGCGACGTAGCGAACGAAGTCCTCGCCGAACAGGTAGCGGAGGTTGCCGGACGGCGGGTCAGGCTGGATCCCGTCCATGTTCCCCAAGGGCGGGAACTCGTCCTCGATCACCGAGGTGCGGATGATCATGTCCGCCAGCGGCGCGCGGCCGCGGCCCCCGGTGGTGTGCTCCGTCTCCAGGTAGGTGGCCAGACCCTCGATCATCCACCGAGGCGAGATCTCGTTGGTGGAGGCGATCCGACCGACGAACATCCGCGCCAGGCGAACGATGCCGTGGTTGGTGTCCATGTGGAGCACATGGGTCAGCTCGTGGGTGAGGATCGTGCGGGACCAGTCCTCGTACAGCCCCAGGCTGGAGTTCTCTTGGGGCGCGGTGACGAAGATGACGATGCGGGGGTAGGGGGTCGAGCCGGCATAGCCGTTGGCGATGTCGGTGCGGTCGATCAGCAGGACCTCGACCGGGCGGCGCGGCTTCCAGCGCAGCTCGGCCTGCATCTGTGCGAACACCTCCTCCGCCATCTGGGAGAACTCCTCCGCGAGCTGCTCCTCTCCCTGGTGGAAGGTGATGTTGAAGTGCTCGGTGGGGATGGTGCGCCAGGTCAGATCGGGGTCGAACGTGGCGGCGCGCGCCGGTTCCGCTCCTGCAACCACCAGGGCCAGCAGAAGCATCCATACGCCCAGCACGTGCTTCCACATCAGCACATCCACCCTCGATCCGTCGGTGCGTACCTTTAGTCCACCACCTCGACTTCGTCGCGACTCACCGAGCGGATGAGCCGGGTCACCATTTCCACGCGCTCCGGGTCCTGGCGCCATACGTCCCGGAGCTGCCCGGCGAGGTCCTTTGCTCGCCGGAAGCCGGTGATCAGGTCCCCCGAGATGTCGGTCGTCGAGGACACCATCCGCAGGATCTCCTGCAGGCTTCGGCCCTCGGCCCACGCGCGCCCGATGGGCAACAGGTCCGGGTCCCACCCCGACTCGGTGCCGGCGAGCGCGTCGGCCTCCAGCACCGGCGGACCCGCGCACACCTCCTCGATGCGACGGATGAGCCTCCGGTCGTTGCGGGTGAGCTTGAAGTTTCGGTCCACGTGACGCCCCAACTCGTTGGTGAGCGCACAGAGCACCCCGAACAGGTCGGTCGGGCCCAACTCGTCCAGGACCCCGGCGAGCAGCAGCTCCGTTACGGGCAACTCCTCGATCTGCACATGTTGGAGAACGCGTGCACCGGCGTTGAACCCATTGTCGGGGTCGAGGTACGCGATGCGGCGCAGGTACGCCACCTTGACCTGGAATTCGTCCCACACCCGGCTCCCGGCACGGGTCGCCCGCTTGCGCAGCCGGGCTGCGTCCTTCCGTTGGCGGTGGGCGCGCTTGCCCCCCTCCGCCGCGAGGTTCTCCAGGTGACTCGCCTGGGCGATGTGATGCCCCGCCCTGCGCGCAAGCCACCAGCTGAGAAACGACTTCTCCACCACCTCGCGGATCTGGTCCTCGTCCATGCGCGCCAGGAGGTTCACGATGGAGTTCCACGACAGGCTGAAGCTCGAGCGCACCGGCTCGTACTCCGCGCGCTGGTACCGCTCCAGCAGCGGGCGAAGCTGCGCGTAGTCCTCCAACTCCACCCGCACCACCACGTGCCCGACCTCGTCCATGCCACGCCGGCCGGCCCGCCCGGCCTTCTGCATGAAGCCGCGGGTGGTGAGCGGCGCCACCCGTGTCCCGTCGAACTTGTTGATCCCGTCGAAGACGACCGCGCGGGCTGGCATATTGATGCCCAGCGCGAAGGTGGAGGTGCAGTAGAGCACCTTGATCAGCTTCTGCTCGTAGAGCTCTTCCACGAGCGCCTTCAACCCCACGTGCAATCCCGCGTGATGGAAGGCGACGCCCCGCTCGTACATCTGTGCCACTGCCGGGTCCAGTGCGGGTCCGAGCTCGCGTCGCGCTGTGGTCAGCCGGGCGTGGAGACGGACCTGTTCGTCGGCTCGCAGCAGGGTCCGGTCGAGGGTGCGCGCCAGGTCGCGGGCGAAGAGCTCCGTGTCACGGCGCGAGAACACGAAGTACAGGTAGGGGAGCAGGGCTGCTTCCAGGAGCATCCGGAACAGGTGGGTGTCCCGGGTGTTTCGGGACGAACCGCGGAAGCGACGCCGCTGACCGCGGTCCCTGGGGAGGCTGCGGCGCTTGCGCTTCCATTGCTCGTGGTAGTCGCGCGGTTCGCACAAACCAAGCTCGCGGCAAGCGTAATGGAAGGTCAGGGGCACGATGCGCTCTTCCGCGCGCACGATCCGAACCTCGCGTTCCCGCACCTCGGAGAGCCATGCCGCGAAGTTGTCGAGGTTGGAGAGGGTCGCGGATAGGCCCACGATCTGGACGTCGGGCGGGAGGTAGATGAGCACTTCCTCCCACACGGTGCCCCGCTCGGGGTCGTCCAGGAAGTGGATCTCGTCGATGACCACCGCGAGCAGGTCGGTGAACTCCTGACCAGCCAGGAGCATGTTCCGGAGGATCTCGGTCGTCATCACGCGGCATGGGGCATCGGGTCGGATGACCAGGTCACCGGTGACCAACCCGACGTTGTCGTCGCCGTGCAGACGTGTGTAGTCGCGGAACTTCTGGTTGGAGAGCGCCTTGACCGGGGCGGTGTAGATCACCTGTTTCCCTTCGCGCAGGGCCTCTTCGACGATCCAGTCCGCGATGATGGTCTTACCGTTTCCCGTGGGCGCCGACACCAGAACGGAGCTGCCCGCCTTGAGGTGGCGGATGGCGGCCTCTTGAAACGCGTCCAGGGCGAAGCCGCGGTAGTCCATGCGCCGATCGCTCTCAGTACAAAACCCCGCGCGCAAAGGCGTGCGGGGTTCGTACATAGCAACCTAATTGTAGAAACGACCCGGGGCTGTGTCAAGACCTCCGAGAGAGTTTTCTGTTGGTGCAGCCTGGCGACTGCGTCTGGAGCTCGCTCCCGTTCCCCCCGCCCGGTATGGACGTGGCGCATACGCGGGGCGCGGAGCCATGGACGAGTTGGGTGCCGAGATGTCTTCTGGGACGCCAGATGGGGCCCAGCCGTGGATCCGCTGTCAGAGCACATCTCGTACACGAAACAAGCAAATTTGATCTAATTCTCGAAGAAAACGGTCGAGGGGAGAAAAAACTTCCGATATGATGTTTCCCGGGTGCTTTCCAGTCGCCGTGAAGGGGGCGCGCCTGTCCGCAGGAACCGCAAGGACACGGGCACGCCGGAGCCTCATAGGAGGTCCGTCGCAGAAGTGTGAGGTCCTCTCGAAGCGTGGTCGGCGGGCGAACTACGCCATGGTTGTCGGGTTGATGATGCCCGTCGTGCTCGGGTTCGCCGCCCTCGGCGTGGACCTCTCGTTCATGCAGCTCACCGAGCTTCAGTCGCAGTACGCCGCCGACGCCGCCGCCCATGCGGCATTCGTGCGCTACCGGGCCACCGGGGACCCTACTCAGGGCGTGGCGGCTGCAGAGTACATGCTCTCCCAGAACCTCGTCGGCGGTGCCCCCGCCGAGCTACATCACCTCCATTACGGGTCGTGGACCAACGGGGTTTTCGATAATGGCGACCCCGAGGCGAACGCGGTCGAGGCCCACGTGCAGCGGAAGAATTCGAACGCCATCCCGCTCTTCTTCGCCGGGTTCCTGGGGCACCCCACCCAGGAGGTGGAGAGCTGGTCGGTTACGGCGGGGCACCCGCGGCAGATCATGATGGTGCAGGACATCACGGGGTCCTTTCGAGACGACATCGACAAGGCCCGGGTCGCCGATCTCGCCTTCCTCGACTACCTGCTGGAGCACCCCTACCCGAACGACATGATCGGGATGAGCACCTTCGTGGGTGGGGTCCAGGCCACCGCGTGGTCCCCGCTCGAGTACACCTCGACAGGGGCGGACATCTACGCCCACTGGCAGAAGCTCGACTGGTGCAACTGCCACCAGGACGCGCTCCAGGACTACTTCGGGAACCCCGAGGACTGGTGCACCGGCTCGCTGTGCCCGGTGCCCAGCTGGCAGGAGTATTGTGACGTGTACGGGGAGGGGCACAACATGCGCCCCTCCATGGTGGATTGCTGGTCGGTTGGGGTCAACACCGCACCCGGACCCGGGATCGACCAGGCGGTGGACGAGTTGTTGGCGCGCGGCGAAGAGAAGGCTTTCCGCGCGATTATCCTGGTCTCGGACGGCCTGCCCTGCTGCGGCGCTGATACCGAGCCCCGGGAGGCGGCGGCGGTGGTGGCCGCCGACCGCGCTTGGGCCAACGGCATCCACGTGTGGAGCGTGGCCTTCAACAACGGCGGCGGCGACTTCGCCTTCCTGCAGAGCCTGTCGCGGGGCATGGGCAGGGCGTACGAGACTCCGGACGCCGCCGCGTTGCAGGGCATCCTGCTCGAGATCGCGGCGAGCATTCCCGTGTTGACGGTGCAGTGATGGCGGGGATGGCACGACGCAGGCGGCTACGAGGTGGGAACCCCATGGAGTTCGCGCTCACCATGCCGATGTTCGTCGCCATCCTCTTCGCGCTGTTGGACTACGGCTGGTTCTTCATGAACAAGACCGTGGCCGACGTCGCGGTCGCCCGGGGCTGTCGCGCGGGCGCCATCATCGATCCCCTGGATGGGGACCCCGCGACGACGGCGCTGGTGGAGATGACGGGGTGGTCCGACTTCATCGTGAAGGACTGCGAGCAGCACGAGTGGTGCCTGATCCGGGACATCGGGACCGTGCCCACCCGCCGGCTCGAGTGTGAGCTGAACACCCCCTACCAGCCCCTGATCGGCCTCTTCCCCACCCCGAGCACGGTCCACGCCTACAACGTCACCCGGCTGGAGAGCCAGAGGCCGCAATGAATGGCCCACGAAGACGGGGATGGGCCCACAGGGCTGCTTCGGCGGTTGAGTTCGCCTTGGTGCTCCCCTTCCTGCTGGTCATGGTGACCGGGGTCATGGAGTTCGGTTGGTACATCAGCCAAGCTATCGTCGTCTCCCGCGCCGCCCGGGACGCGTCGCGGTACGGTGCCTCGGTGTACGAGCGCCCCGAGTTGACTCCGGGCAGCGTGGCGCTGCCCGAGGCCGAGGCCTTCGCGCTCACCATCCTGGAGGGTGCCAACAGGCCCTGCAACGAGGGATGCGTGGTCCAGGCGTCCCTGGATTTCGAACCCTTCGAGACCATCGTGGTGCACATCTCGGTTCCCTACGAGCCGCTGATCGGGATGGTTACCCTCGGCACGACAATCGAATACCGGTTCGCGACTGCAGTGGAGGTCCAGTGACGGGGGTCGCCCTGTTTGGGGTGCTGGCCTGTGTGTTCGCTGGTTGCAACGGGGCGATGGGCGAGATGCCTCCCGAGACCGAGGTGGTCAGGCCGGCAGAATCACTCGATGTGCCGCTGGAGGCGTTCTCGGAGGTTCGGGTGCCACTGCAAGCGGTGGCGACTGATGCCGGGTTGGGGTCTTCCAGGGGCCCTGCACCGATCCTCGTCCCCGAGGGCACCTCGGAACGGGGGGCGTTTTCCTTCGAGCCCGACGATAGCTGGTACTCCTTCCAGAAGGAGATGGAGAAGGACGTCGGCTTCGCCTTTCCCCACGAGACCCCCCCCGAGGGGACGCGGATGTTGGAGAAGATCGACGACGGGGAGTGGTAGGGGGCCAAGGTCAGGCCAAGTCCACTGTTATGGTGGCGCGGGAGGCGGTTGGTGTCGCTGCTGAAGCGTGGGGACCAGATCGGCGACTGGATCGTGGTCGACGAGTTGGGCGAGGGTGGCATGGGCGCCGTGTATCGGTGCCACAACACGCTGAGCACCAAGATCGGCGCGGCGGTGAAGGTGCTGAAGCCGCACGGTCTCGGCAAGGCGCGGGAGCGGTTCCTGCGGGAGGTGGAGCTGCTGGCCTCGGTGCAGCATCCCGCGGTGGTGCGGGTCCTCGGGGGTGGCGAGGATGCCAAGCGCGGCCTGCTGTACATGGCGATGGAGCTGCTGAACGGCGAGGAGCTCGCCGACCGGCTCGAGCGGGGGCCCCTGGAATGGGACGAGGCCTGCCGGATCTTCCACCAACTCGGTGCTGGCCTCCTCGCGGCGCACGAGAAGGGAGTTGTTCACCGCGACATCAAGCCGCAGAACATCCTGCTGTGCGATGACGGCACCGCCAAGCTCCTCGACTTCGGCATCGCGATCCAGACCGGGGGGGAGAAGCTCACCCGCGAGGGGCAGGTCCCGGGCACGGTGTCCTACATGGCGCCCGAGGTGTTCGAGGGGAAGAAGCCAGACCATCGCGCGGACATCTACGCGCTGGGGCTCCTGCTGTGGGAGGCGCTCACCGGGAAGGAGGCCTATCCGGAGGATCCGACCACCACCCAACAGCAGAACATCGTGCGCATCATGGGCGAGAAGCTGCGGTCGGAGTCCCTGGACCCGGGCGGGAAATACCCACGGGGCGTCCGCGACCTGATCGCGCGGTGCACGATCCCCGAGCCGGAGCGACGGCTGAGCGAGCTGACCCTGTTCGTGAAGGTGCTGGAGACGGGGGGCGATTCCACGGGCGACCTGAAGCTGGAGCCGCCAGGTCGTCGGCGGTCGGGCGTGTGGCTCGCCGTGGCGTTGGTGGGGCTGCTCGCGGTAGTGGTGCTCGGCGGTGGCGGCCTGCTGTTGGTTGGCGGCATCGGTGCTTGGATGTACAGCAACGCGTCCTCGGGACCCGCCGCCTTCTCGGTGCCCACGACAGCCTCTCCGTCGTTCGGCACCTACGCCTCTCCCAAGTTCACGGCGGAACTGCCCGAGGGCTTCCCCTTCGAACTGCCGCCGGACGCGAACATCGTGAGCGCCACCAAGGCCACCACCGGTGGGATGCCCTACTACACAGTGTCCGCCCTCACCCAGGAGGACCCTCGCGCCGTGGCCGCCCGCTTCGACGAGACCTTCAAGGGCCGGGGATTGGAGACCATGTCCAGCGAGATGACCGACGCCAACGGCGTGACCCTGTCTGTCGTCGGCTGGTCGATGAAGGAGAACGCGACCTTTTCCATCGGGCCTTCCTACGGCATGGGCGAAGGCAAGCTGATTACGCTTACCTGGGTGCCGCAGCCGTAGGAAGCCGGATGCCGGCGGAGGCACTCCGACGCGTACGCGGCGCCATCCCCCGGGCTACTGCCCCAGACCGCCCCCTTCGCTGGGATCCGTCCGCGGAGTGGTCACGGTGGCGTGAAGCCGGGCGCCGGCGGAGGCACTCCACCCGTACGCGCCGCTTCGAGGCCAGGGGCCCCCGTCGCAAGGCGACGCGGGGAACGCCGTAGGCGGCGAGGAGGGTGGAGAGCCTCCGCCGAGAAGCCCGGCGTCAGGATCCGCCGAACTCTCGTCGGATGTAGGCGAGGGCGTTGAGGATCTCCTGGTCCGACAAGATGCCTTCCATGGGGGGCATGGTGCCGATCTTGCCGGTCTTCCCGCCCTTGACGGACTGAATCAGCTCCTCGTCCGGCCTGGCGAGGCGGGTCTTGTCGTGCACGAAGTCCCCGGCGAGCATCCCGTTCATCCCGGTGCCGTCGGCCTGGTGGCAGGCCACACACACGGTGGCGTAGGTGGCCTTTCCGGCGTCGGGGTCTCCCACCCCGGCTGCAGCAGTGGCATCGGGGGTCCCACCCGTGGCCGTGCCAGCGGGTGGCTGCGTCTTGGTGGCTTCGATGGTCTCGGCCCCTCCGTCGGAGGCCGCTGCCGCGAGGACGGGCGGGGGTTCGGCGGGCCTGACCTCGGCCTGTGGCGCGGACACTTCACCGCCGCATGCCGACAGCAACAGGGCGAGTGCGTACAGGTGGGGTTTCATGGGACCTCCGACGGTGGAGTTTCGTTGAATGGGGTTCGAAGCACCGCCTCCCACGGGACGGGGGCGGTGGAGTAGCTTGTTGCGGCGACCTCTGCGGCCTCGCGGTCTGCGAAGGACAGGACCGGGATGCCCATCACATGGGGCCGTTTGGCTCCGAAAACGTACCAGGCGTCCTCCGCCGGCATCCAGGGGTGGGGGGCGGGATCGGCAGAGGCCGCGTCGAAACCCTCGGGGAGCACCTCCACGTAGACTCGCTCCGGACGGCCCAGGGGATCGGGGTTCTGAAGCGTCGCCCGCAGGTCGCCCAGGGAGCAGGTGAATCGGTGCTCGCCACCTCGATACACCACCTGTCCGCGTGGAGCGGGCTGCTCGCGGACCACCATCCCGCATGCGGCGCACTCCGAAAGCTCGGGCGCGTGGGGAGCGAGGTCCACCGGGGCCGTCACCGTGGTGTCGGTGCAGCCGGCGAGCAGCGTCGCCATCAGCAGAACCGGGCTCATGCCGTCACCGCCCGCCGACGCGACAGGAGCAGCGCACCCACCGCCAGTGGCCCGGCGATCCATGCAGCCCAGAGCGACGCTTGGGTCACCGATCCCGGGAGTGCGACCACCATGCCGAGCTCCTCCAGCGCGCCTTCGCCCACCAGGCTGGTCATCAACCCCAGCCGGTACAGGCCCGCGGGGTTCAGGCTCACCAGCCACGCCACCGCGTCCTGGGACAGGGCGCCGTCGGTGGCCACCATGGCGACCAGCAAGGCGAGGTCGTAGAAGAATACCAGTCCGAACCAGGTGACGACCGACAGGCTGGCCGCAGTGGCGTGGCGCTGCGCAACGGTGGAGATGAGGATCCCCACCGAGAGGAAGCTCGTGCCGAGCAGGAGCGTGGACGGGACCAGGGAGAGCAGCACCCCGCGCTGGCCTGCCCCCATGGCAAAGGCGGCCGTTCCGAACCCGATCCCGATGGCCAGGCAAAGGGCGATGCCGCGTCCCATGTACTTCGCCAGGAGGACCAGGGCCACCAAGGGCACCAGGAAAGCCGCCAGGGTCACCAGACTCGGGGCGGTCACCAACCCCGCTGCGTCTCCGGCGGATCGGCCGTACAGCGCGATCCCACCGGCCAGGACTGCGAAGACCAGGGTGATGACGAGCACCCACCGGTCCCGGATCCGCTCCAGGAACTCGTGGAGCACTAGTGCACGGCCGACGCGTCCCATGGGGACCCCTCCAGCAGGTGTTCGTACACCTGGTCCAGGCCAGGCTCCTCGACGCGGACGTGGCGAACCGGGGCATCCACACTGTGCACGTCGCGAAGCACAGCGAGCAGGTGGTCGGCGCGTATCGGGACCCCCACGCGCTCGCCGCTCACATCGACGGGACCCGCGGCGCCGGGGCGCAGCTGGTCGGCCAGGCGGCTGGCCTCCCTGGCGCCGTTGACCTCGAAGTGGATCCGGACCGGGAGCCGCGTCTGGCGCCGAAGCTCGTCGGGTGTGCCATCGGCGCACACCGCTCCGTCGTGCAGGACGCACACCCGGTCTGCGTGTCGCTCTATCAGCGCGACCTCGTGGGTGGACAGGAGCACGATACGTCCGGCATGACGCCACTCGTCGAGCACGCCCCACAAGATGGAGAGCCCCTCCCGGTCGAGGCCGCCGGTGGGTTCGTCGAGCACCAGTACATCCGGTGCGGAGAGGATGGCTACCCCCAGCCCAAGGCGCTGGCGCATTCCGCGGCTGTACCCACGCACCGCCCGGCCAGCGGCGTGCTGCAGGCCCACGCGCTCGAGGACCTCCTCCACTCGGCTCCTCCGCACACCACGCGCGTGAGAGAAGAACCGGAGGACCTGCCTTCCGGTGAGGTTGTCGGAGAACGCCACCGCCTCCGGCATGTACCCCATCCGCTCGCGGACCCGGCGCGCGGTGTTGCGGCGAGGGGAAGCCACCTCCTGGCCGTTGACCAGGATGCGCCCCCCATCCGGGCGGATCAAGCCCAGGAGCACCGCCATCAGGGTGGACTTGCCCGCGCCGTTGGGGCCGAGCATTGCGCAGGTCTCTCCGGGCGACAGGGAGAGGTCCACCCCGCGCAACGCCTGCACGGCGCCGAAGGAGACCCGCACTGCCTCCGCGCGGACATCCATCACCACTCCCCTACGAGCAAGGGGTGCTCGTCGATCACCGTCGGCACCTTCAGGGCCGGCAGCTTGCGCTGCAGCTGGGAGAGCAGCTCCAGGGTGGGGCTGTTCAGCAACAGCGCCGCCGAGGGGTACCGGTAGAGGAGGTTGGCCACCAGGGCATCGTTGCGGTAGGGGCGGTCGCCGAGCCCGTCGCCGTCCTGGTCCCAGCCCAGATAGTCGCTCCAGTGGTTCGACCCCCACACCTGGTCTTCGGCGGCCACGTAGAACACCTGCTGGCGGTTTCCGATAAACGAGTTCCCTCGCACCTCGTTCCGCTCGGTGCCCGCCCACACCCGCGCGCCGATCTCGTTGTACGCGACGAGGTTCCCGCTGATCTCGTTGTCCAGGCTGGAGAAGAAGAACAGCCCCTCTCCGTTGTGGGTGGTGCGGTTGCCCGTGATGGTCGAGTACTGGACGTCGCGGAACAGCAACCCCTGCTTGGCATTGCCAGTGGTGACGTTGCCGGTGACCGTGAGCCGATGGGACCCCATCAAGGCCAGGCCCCCGGAGTTGTTCTCCGCCACGTTCCCGGAGATGGTGTTGTCGTACGAGTACATGTAGTGGATGCCGTAGCGCTGGTTCGAGACCTCGTTGTCGGCGATGAGGCTGTTCTCGGTGGCCGAGACGTAGATCCCGTCCCGGGCGTGCTCCACTATGTTGCCGCGGACCACCAACTCCTCTGAGTCGAAGAGGTGGATTCCGTTTCCCTTGTTGGAGGGATGTACGCCCGGTCGCCCCTCCACCCGGTTGTCCACCACCCGCACCCCGACCACCTGGTGGAGCCAGATGCCGAAGAGGCAGTCGGTGAAGAGGCTGTTCCGCACCACGGTTCCCGCGGCGCTTGGCTCCACGAACAGGCACGCATCGGGTCCGGAGAGGTCGTCGCCGCTTCCCTCGAGGTGCAGATCGTCCACGATTACCCCAGGGGCGGACACCGTGAGGGTGGTGCCCTCACCCGTGCCTACCAGGGTGCCGCCGCGGGAGGTGAGGGTGATCGGCACCGCGATCCGCACCGGCCCGGGCCACCGGCCCTCGGGCAGCACCACCACATCTCCTGGAGACGCCTGGTCGACCGCAGCCTGCACGGTGGGGGCGTCGACCCCCACGATCAGCTCCGCCGCGAGGGCCATGGTTGGCAGGAGCGCGATCATGCGGTCTTCCTTAACCGGCGCTCCACCCCCTGCTCCCGGTCGCGGCGCTGGCGGACCAGGGGCGGGCACACCTGGTCGTCGCGCCAGTTGGCCTCGCACTCCATGCACGACAGGCACTCACGCGGATCGATGGTGCCGTTGGGACGGATGGCGCGCGGCTCGCACCCACGGGTGCAGATCTTGCACTTGGTGCAGAAGTCGCGGCGGTGGGGGCCAGAGATGCGGACAGAGCTGCCGACGGCCAACGCGGCGCCCAGTGGGCACACGTACCGACAGAAGGGGCGGTACCAGACCAGCGAGGCACCCACCAGGACCAGCCACCAGGCGATGAGCGCCCAGTGTCGCGTCCACACCGGGACGAAGAAGGTGGACTTGAAAGGCTCCACCTCGGCCAGGGTCTCCCCGAAGGCGGGCTCGACCAGAAACGCCGCGAGGAGCACACCGAACACCCCGTACCGCAGGGTTCGGGAGACCTTGTGGGCGCGGTCGCCCAGCTCGAACTCCGGGAGCTTCAGACGTCGGCCGAGCTTGAAGAGCAGCTCGGTCATGGCGCCATAGGGGCACACCCAGCCGCAGAACACCCCCCGGCCCCAGATCACCGTCACCCCGGCGATGAAGATCCACGAGATGAACAGCACCGGGTCGGACAGGAACAGGCCCCAGTCCCATTGCCCCTTGACGCCCTGGGCGGCGGTGAGGACCTGGGTGACCGAGGGCTGCACGTGCAGGAGCAGCCCCAGGAACAGGAAGCTGGTGATCAATGCCGTGGTGTGGATTCGCTGGAGCCGCGGCATCCGCCCGGTGGTCCACCGCCGGGCCGCGAACAGCCCCGCCACCACCAGCAGGTATAGACCGACGGCCAGCGCCTTGGGCCAGCCGTTGGCCCAGGCCTGCTTCCACACCATCGAGTCCGGGTCGGGCCCGTCCAACACGTACACCGACCTCGGGACGCGGTGGGTGCTGGCGAAGGTCTCGAAGTCCCTGGAGAAACCGCCTCGGCCGTCGTAGTGGCTGGCCAGGAGCACCAGTTGGTAGGGCCTTCCCGGGTCCAGGTCGTCGTCGCGCGTCACGAAGAGGGCGGCCTCGCGGAAGTGGGGCGCATCCTCGACGGGCGGGCTGCCGATGCGGGTGTGGTCCATGTCGCGGAACAGGATGGTCCGCAGGCCCTGCTCCACCCGGATGCGGTCGAAGATGCCGCCGCGGACGAACCCCGATCCCCGGAAGGAGCCCGTGCCGCTGTTCACGACTACGAACAGGTGCTCGCCGGGCTCCAGTTGGGAGACGGCGTAGCGGTACTCGTGCGTGCCGAGGAGCGCGATCCCGATCTGGGGCACGTCGGCGATGCCGAACCAGATGTCCGCGTGGGGTGGCCCGGCGTCAGGAAACCCCATGTCCTCCCGGGTGACGACCAGGTGACCGACAGCGCCACGGCGGACGATCTCCCTCCAGGACCAGGGGTGGTCCTCCACGAAGTGGCCGGGGACCCGATCTTCGCGTTCCACGACCCCCACGTCCGCCCCCACTCGCCGGCCGGTCTCGAGGATCGTCGCGTTCTCGGCGAGGACGGTGACAGTGGCGCCCGAGATGGCGTCGACGGAGTACACGCCGTGGCCGCCGACGGTGATCGGGTCGTTGACGGACCGACCGGCGTACTGGTCGACGAAGTCCACCAGCGCCTGCTCCGGGATCCCCACCAGGAGGATGGGCTCGGAGTGGTGCATCACCTCGGCGCCGGTGAACAGCCCCTCCGGGTCGATTCCCACCAGGGTCACCAGTGGTTTGCCGGAGTAGCCGGCGCGGTCGGTGACGTCGGTGGAGATGGCGACCCAGCCGACCACCTCACCCGTATCGTCCAGTCCGACGCGGTAGGGCTTTCCGTCCACGTTGTCGAAGCGCGAGGCATTGGGCAGGACGTGATCGCACGGGTCCACCGCGCAGTCGAGGGGACGCTCGGCTGCTGCGGCGAATTGGAAGCGGGTCGGCGCCGCATCGTTCGCGGACGCGACGCCGATCAGCAGTGCGGCGATCAACGCAAGCACGATTCCCCCGCGAACCCCTGGCTACGCCTCCACGATGAGCCTGCCCCGCATCTCGAGGTGCAAGGCGTGACAGAACCAGGTGCAGTAGTACCAGTACACCCCGGGATTGGGAACCTCGAAGGTGATGGACTGGGTGTCCTGCGGGTTGATGAGCATGTTCACGTCGTGCTGGCACAGGCAGAACCCGTGGGAGAGGTCCCCCACGTTGTCCTGGTTGGTGACGATGACCTGCACGGTGTCGCCCGCCTTCACCCGGATCTCGGTGAGGCCGAACTTGGGGGCCATGCTGGTCATGTAGACGCGAACGGAGTGGTCGCCCTTGCGGATGACCTTGCTGTCCTTGATGAGCTCGACGTCGTCCTCGCGGGCCCATTCCTCGTACATGGCGAACCGCTCGTCCTGGCGGTCCTGGACCTGCACGGTGTGGATGAGGTCCCGGCGCACGATCACCGCGTCATGGGGCTCGGGGTACGTGGTGCCGTCGTGCTTCAGGACCATCTTCTCACCGCTCATGTCGACGAGTTGGTCGTTCTCCGGATGGAGCGGGCCGACGGGGAGGAAGCGGTCCTTGGAGAACTTGCACAGGGCGACGAGCCACTTG
>JAFDJI010000025.1 GCA_019307545.1 Deltaproteobacteria bacterium
GTGCGCTTCTTCCTCGATCTGGGACGGTTCGGGCTCTATTCGGGCCAGGTGCTGTGGCGGGTGGTCACCCCGCCATGGGAGCTCCACGAGACGGCGCGACACACCTGGCTGATCACCGCGCGGTGCATGGCGCCGGTCCTCGCGGTGGTGTTCCCCATGGGGATGGTGATGGCGCTGCAGGGGCTGGGGATCTTCGATCTGTACGGCGCCCAGCAGTACCTCCCCTCCCTGGTGAGCGTGGCCATGTTCCGCGAGCTGTCCCCGGTCCTCGCCACCGCGCTGGTCACCGCCCAGGGCGGGAGTGCCTTCGCCGCAGAGCTCGGGGCGATGCGCATCACGGAGGAACTGGACGCCACCGAGGTGATGGCCGTCGATCCCCTCCGGGTGCACGTCGTGCCGCGGGTCATCGCCACCGTCGTCGCCACTCCGATCCTCAACCTGGTGGGCGCATTGGCTGGCATCGTGGGGGGCTACTTCACCGCGTCTGTGCTCAAGGGCGAGCCCGGCGGGTTGTACTGGGGCAACGTGTGGACCCTGACCCAGCCGTCGGATGTGGTGGGCAGCCTGATCAAGAGCTTCGTGTTCGGGCTGCTCATCGGGCTCATCGCCACCCACCGCGGCTACACCGCGACCGGGGGTGCCGCGGGGGTCGGCAAGGCGGTGAACGACACCTCGGTGCTGGCGATCACCAGCTTTGTCATCGTGAACTATTTCCTCACCTCGGCGCTGTTCGGGGCGATCGGATGAACGCGCTCGCCCAGCTGGGTTCGTTCGCGGCGTTCCTCGGGGCCTTCGTGCACGCGTCCCTCACCCACCCCCCACCCGTGGCGCGGAGCATCGAGGAGGCCTACCGGATCGGGGTCCGGTCCCTGCCCATCCTGCTGGTGATCTCGGCGTTCGTGGGGACCAGCCTCGCCTTTCAGGGCTACCATGCCTTCAAGCCCATGGGCGGCCAGTTCATGGTGGGGATGTTCGTGGCGCTCGCCGGTGTCCGGGAGATGGCCCCGATCATGGTGGCGGCCATGGTGGCGGCCAAGGCGGGCACCGAGATGGCGTCCCAGATCGCGGTGATGCGGATCCGCGAGCAGATCGACGCCCTCGAGGTGATGGCGGTCAGCCCTCACTGGTACCTGATCACCCCGCGGTTCCTGGGCATCCTGCTGGTGCTGCCGGCGCTGACGCTCATCTCCATCTTCACGGTGCTGGTGGCCGGCTGGGTGGTGGTGGTCTACCAACTCCAGATGAACGGGAACGAGTACTGGAACCTGGCCGCGGCCACCATTCGCCCTGAGGACCTGCTCTACTCCGCGATCAAGGCTTTCGATTTCGCGGTGATCATCTGCCTGGTGTCCTGCTTCTTCGGCTTCAACAGCCAGCCCGGGCCCAAGGGGGTCGGAGGCGCCACCAACCAGGCGGTGGTGTGGAGTGCGGTGGCGTGTGCGGTGCTGAACTACTTCCTGAGCGAGCTTTTCTATGGCTGAGGAGCCCATCATCCGCCTGGTCGGCGTGTCCAAGGCCTTCGGGAGCACGGTGGTCCTGGACGATGTGTCCCTGGACATCCCACGCGGGCGCACCACGGCCATCATCGGGCCATCGGGTGTAGGCAAATCGGTGCTCATCAAGCACATCGTGGGGCTCCTGCAGCCCGATGCGGGCGAGGTGTGGATCGAGGATGTGGACATGGCACGGGCGAGCACCCGGCAGATGAACGAGGTCCGCAAGCGGTTCGGGATGCTGTTCCAGGGGGGCGCGCTGTTCGACTCCCTCTCCGCCGGGGAGAACGTCGCCTTCCCCTTGCGCTACCACACGCGGCTCTCCGAAGCCGAGCGGCGGCGGGTGGCGGAGGAGAAGCTGGCGCTCGTGGACCTGCCGGGGGTGTTCGACCGACCGACCGCGTCGTTGTCCGGCGGGCAGCGGAAGCGGGTGGGCCTGGCGCGGGCGATCGTGTTGGAGCCCGAAGTGGTGGTGTTCGACGAGCCGAACAGTGGTCTGGATCCCCTCACCTCCGACACCATCGACGAGCTGATCGGCCGCATGAAGCAACAACTCGGGATCACCTTCGTGGTCATCACCCATGACATCGTCTCCGCCATGAGCATCGCGGACTACATCGGCATGCTGTGGGGCGCGAAGCTCGTGGAGTACGGGACCCGGGAGGCGTTCCTGCACAGTCGGCACGAGGTGGTACGACGGTTCCTGAGCCGGAACGTGGACCTGCCAGACCCGGTCGGTCCGCTGATCCCGGTCCCGGGAGAGCTCGAATAGCCTCGAGGAGGCTACATGCACGGGGTCAGTCGGCGGACTGGGCCATCCAGGCCACGATGTCGTAGGTGGTGCGCGTCCAGGCCAGGTGCCGCCCGTCCGGGGAGCGGGAGAGGTGGCTGATCCACCCAAGGTCGTGGTGGACTACCTCGGCCTCGCCCGACGCCGGGTCGATTCGAACCACGGCGTAGGTGTGCCCGTCGAAGCCCATCCCGGTGCCCCAGAGACCCTGTCCGTCGGCCGTCCAGGCGACCTCCTGGAGCGTCCCGGACATTGCGGAGGTGTGGACCTCCCCCGTATCGAGCTCGAGGATCGACAGGCCGCCGGGAGATGCCCACGCAACGCGGGCGGCCGTCGGATCGACGTCCCAGCCGACCGGCCGCCATGATTCGGCCTCGAGGTGGACCACGGACACGGGACCACCGGGGAGGATTCGGGACAGCGCGAGCCCGTCCGGCTCGACCACGGCCAGGAAGCACTGTGGGCCGGGCACGCAGCGCGTGGGGTTGCGCGCGAGGTAGTCCGCGGCGCCCCCCGCCCAGAGCCGTTCCTCCGTGTCGCCCTCTCGCCGCAGGATCTCGACGCCCCCGCCTGGGCTGTTGCGCGCGTACAGCCAGGCGCGGGTCCCGGGGACCGCGGTCACGCCGTATGCGTCCGCTGCATCCGACAGCAGCGGGACGGGGCGGGTCGCCTCGATGTCACGAACGAACAGGTTCAGTCCCCCTTCGGCCGCCGAGCTGTAGGCGATGTGCCGCTCGTCGAGCCAGCCGCCTGCGAAGGTGGGCGCAGGGTCGTCGGTGAGCGGGCGCGCCTCGGCCTGCGAGATGTCGAACACATGGAGATCCCGCTGTCGCGTGAGCGTGAGGTAGGTCAGCTGCTCGCCGCTCCGCGACACCGAGAGCGTCTCCGCTACCGGCCCGACCCGGCTGGCGAAGACCCGCGCCTCACCGGACGAGCGGCCCTCGACTCCCTGCTGGACGAGGATCGAGGCCCAGCGGTCGTCGGCCTCCGCGGGGCGCTCCTGCAGCAGGAACAGCCGGCCATCCGCGGCCCACGCCAGGCCGTGTGGCAGCAGGTCCTCGCGAATCACCACCGGCCTCTCCGCGCCGCTCGCAGCGACCCGCTCGAGGGTGCTCCGCTCTCCGACGGAGCGCATGAAGGCCACCGTACCCGCATCGGGTGAGAACGCCGCGCACGAGACGTACCCCGACTCGGTGCCAGGGAGGATGCGGGCCGTCGTGGAGGGCAGATCGACTGTCGCCAGGCCGTCCAGCGTCCTGGCCAACATCCCCGCACCGTCCCAGGCGCAGGCGAGCACCTCTGCCGCCTCGAGCACCCGGTGCCACGGCCCCTGGGGAGTGGGCGCCCACCAGACGTCGGGGTCTGCACTGCCGGTCCCGAGGGTCGCCGCGACGGCGGCCTCCCCACACCACACAACCGAACCCGCCGGGGTGGCGCCGCGCGGAAGCAGCAGCGGTGCCGCGGGGCCGGGCAGCTCGTCGCGAAGGAACAGTCCCGTCGCCTCGGCCGTCAGCAGTCGGCGGCCATCGGGAGAGAGCGCGGCGTCCAGGATCTGCTGTCCCAGGGGGTTGAAGGTCAGGCGGCGAAAGGCTGGCTCATGGGTCTCGTCTCGTGGCGCCACAGCACTCGGGAACATCCTGGATGTCACGAGCGCCAGCAGGATCACCAGGACGGATCCGCCCAGGAGCAGGGCTGCGACGCGAGCGCGACGCGGCCGGGGAGATGATGCTGTTTCGGTGTACTGGGTGTTGAGCCAGGTATTCGGCCACAACGCCTCCAACTCGGGCGTGGGCTCGGACCTGGCGCGCTCACCGAGCGTGGCGACCTGGGCAAGCAGTGTCTCGGGCCACAGGTCCGAGCCTCCTTCGGGCTGTGGGGTCCCCGCGACCCACGCGTCCAGCAGGGCCTCGCAGCTCGACCAGCGCTCGGCAGGCGTGCGCTCGAGGGCCACCGCGATGGCGCGCTGCATACGAAGGGGCAGCCCGGGGCAGAGTGCCTCCGGGGGCGCGCACTCACCGGCCTGGATGCGCGCGAGCACCTCGAGGTGACCGCCCTCTCCGAACGGTGCTACGCCGGTGACCAGCTCGTACAGCACGGCCCCGAGGGAAAAGATGTCGGCCCTGGCATCGACGCTCTTCGCGTCGGTGAGCTGCTCGGGCGACATGTACGGGGGCGTGCCCAGGACGGCGCCGGTCAGGGTAGAGCGCTCGCCGGCGTCCGGGACGAGCAGCTTGGCGATGCCGAAGTCCGACACCTTTGCGACGAGCCCATCCGGCCCCACCTGGAGCAGGATGTTCGACGGCTTCAGATCCCGGTGGACGATGCCTTCGGCGTGCGCGGCCCCCACGGCGGCGATCACCTGGCGCGCCAGCACGTCGACCTGGGGAAGGGTCAGCCGCTGCGTCGCCGTCAGCGTCGCCAGCGATGGACCGGGCACGTACTCCATGAGCAGCGCGGGGGCACCGCCTTCGAGCGCGACCACGCCGTGGACGGCCACGATGTTCGGGTGGCGAAGGAGACGCTGGGCCTCGCCCTCGCGAAGCAGCCGCTCCCGCACCGGCCCCGTCGGAACGTGCAGAACCTTGAGTGCACTCAGGGTGCCGTCGGCACCGTGACGAACCAGGTAGACCGTGGCCGAACCGCCCGAACCGAGCGCGGCGATTCCTTCGTATCCCTGGAGTCGCGGCAGTCCCACGATCCAAGGGTGCGACATCGGCGAGCGAGATGCCAGAGGTGCGGCGGCCGGGGCGCTCTCCTATGATGTCCTCGATGCTCCCCATGGTGCGATTCACGCTGCCCGATGGCACCGAAGCCCAAGTCGGCCCGGGCGGATTCGTGGGGCGCCTCGCGAATGCGGCGCTGTGCATCGATCACCCGAGGGTTTCCGAGGCGCACGCGCTGGTCAGCCTGCGCGGGACGCAGTTGTTCTTGCTGGCACTTCGCGGCCCGCTCGAGTTGGACGGGCGGCGGGTACCCCACGTCCGGCTGGCTGTAGGGCAGCGCATCCGCCTCGTCGACGAGCTGGTGCTCGAGGTCGTCGAACTCGACCTCCCCGATCGGGTCCTGGCCATCCTGGGCGTCGCCGCTGGGCCCGTTCCATTGGTCCAGTCCGCCTATACGCTCTGGGCGGGGCCCCCCTGCCGGGTCGAGTCGGGTCACGCGCCGAACGGCGACGGGTGGATCTGGTCGGCCGACGGATACCGGGTGCGCCTGGCCGGCCAGCCACCGCGCGCGCTTCGACCCGGGGACACGCTGATGCTCGGCGACGCCATCCTGACGGTTGGGGAGGTGTCCCTGCGAGAGGGCGGGACGAGGCCGACGATCAGCGCCAACGCCCGGGATCCCGCCCTGCGCATCGTCGCCCGGTACGAGACGCTGCACCTGTACCGTGAGGATGGAGCCATGTTCTCGATCGGCGGCATCCCTGCGCGCATCGTGTCCGAGCTCGTCGACTATCAGGTCCCGGTCCCCTGGGAGGTCGTCGCGCGCTCGATCTGGACCGACAAGCAGGACGTCTACCTGCTCCGGCAGAACTGGGATCGCCACCTCAAGCGTCTCCGGCGCAAGCTGACGGAAGCGGGCTTCCGACCGAACCTCGTTCGGTGCGACGGCCGCGGGAACATCGAGCTGCTGACGATGCCGCGCGACGAGGTCGTGGACGAGGGCTGACGCATCGCATGGGCCTCCGTGCCTGCACGAACGGTGTCCGACCGGTGTCCGGTGACGGCGGCCTGTTTTGGGGTGACGATGGAGACCCGGCTGGCATGTTCCCGAACCCGCACCAGCCGCCCCTTCCGGAGCAGATCTTTGTTGGAACAGCATTTCAGTGCCAGGCAATCCGCTCCCCTCGTGGGGAAGTTCCGGTACTGGCACCAGGAGGTCAACATGAACCGCACTCGACTCTTCGCCGTCGCCGGCATCCTCACCGGGTTCGTCCTCGGGCTCACCACCTCGGCGTCTGCGAGCCGCTATGCCTTCGGCGAGAGGGAGATCTTCCTGGCCTTCGGCAACGTGCAGGCCGTCAACACGCTGCTCGAAGGCACCGGGTTGAGCATCGCGCAGACGACCACCGACGATGGCGCAATCCTGGATGTCTACATCGATGCGGAGACGCTGCCGGAGACGATGAGCCTGCAACTCAACCTGCTCTCGCTCCCCGAGCCGGGCCTGGCCCTGGCCGGGCTGGAAGGCGAGGTCTACAACCTCGACTTCGAGTACGTGGAAGACGAGGAGACCAGGGAGATCGTCGACTACGGAGGCGTCGTGCTCCTGAGCGGCCTCCGATAGCAGCCGAAGCGGGCCCGATGAGGACAGAGGCGGGGACGCCTCCGATGCTGCGCTGGATGGCTTTGCCTGATGTAGCATCAACGCCCTCACGGAGAATCCCGATGAAGCGCCTCCCCCTGGCACCCCTGTTCGCGCTGGCTCTCCCGCAGATTGGTCTTGCCGCAGCCGTCGACTCCGACCTGTGGTCGGCTGACACCACCACCGGGGAGGTGGTGCGGATCACCAAGGCCACCGACACAGCCGGCACGCCGCTCGCCACCGGCACCGGCTCCTACCAGCTCGCCGTGGACGACGCCTCTGTGTGGGTCATCGACTACGAGAGCGACGATCTGCACCGCATCGACAAGGTCACCGGCCTGATCACCGCGACCATCGACGTCACCACCTCGATGTTCGGGATCGGGGTCGACGAGGACGATGTGTGGGTGACCAGCCAGGACACCGACAAGCTGTACCGGGTCGACAAGGACACCGAGACCGTCATCGACGAGGTCCAGCTTGCGGCGGCGATATCTTCCGCGGTGGCGGTCGACGACACCCATGTGTGGATCGGCAACCAGACCGACGATGTCCAGGTGGTGGAGAAGGCGACGATGACCGTGGTGGCGACGGTCACCCACACCAGCGCCACCGGCAAGAACTCCGCGGATATCGCCGTGGACGACACCCACGCCTGGCTCGTCTACCGCGTCAATGGCGGCCTGCTGCTCAAGGTCAACCGCTCCACCTTCGTCGTCGAGTCGGAGATCGACCTCAGTTTCGACTCGTTGTGGGGAGTGGCGGTCGACGAGGACTACGTGTGGGTCACGCAGGAGGATGCAGGTGGCGTCATTCGAATCACCAAGAGCGACGAGTCCGAGCTGACGACCGTGCTCTCCGACGGCAGCTGCGCACCCTTCGTCGACGACGACTACGTGTGGGTCTCCTCGGGGTCCATCGCCATGCTCACCCGCCTGGACAAGACGACCCTGGGCGTGCTCGGGACGGTGAGCGGCACCGGTTTGTACTTCTACGGCGGCGACGCGACCGGCTACGAGTTCGACTGGTGGAACGACGCCGACGGGGATGGCGACCTCGCCTCGGTGGACTGCGACGATGATGACCCCGACGTGGGCCCGAGCCAGGCCGAGGTGCAGTGCAACGGCGTCGATGACGACTGCGACACCGCCACCGTGGACGACGAAGATGTCGACGGGGACCTCGTCAGCGTCTGCGACGGAGACTGCGACGACGACGACCCCGACGTGAACCCGGGTGTCGACGAGATCCTCGACAACGGCAAAGACGACGACTGTGATCCCGCGACCCCAGACACCGAGGAAATCGGTGACGACACCGGCGACGACACCGGCGACGACACCGGCGACGATACCGGTGACGACGACGACGACGACGGCTGCGGCTGCAGCGGCGTGCCTGGCTCTGGCGGGGCGGTCCTGTTGTCGCTGCTGATGGTGTTGGCGGCTACCCGACGGCGCGAGGTCGTGGGAGAGAAGGGGGCCTGATACGGGTCAGCGCAGGAGGCCTTCGATCACGTCCGCGGCCTGTTCCGCCGCGTCGAGCTTGGCCTGCGACTTCGCGGCCTTGCCCATCTCTTCGAGCTTCGCGGCGTCGGCCATCAACGCACGAACCCGTGCCACCGCGCCCTCCAGCTCCCACCCCTGCTCAACCAGGACCTCCGCGGCGCCGACAGCCTCGAGACCTCGGGCGTTCTGCTCCTGGTGGTTCTCGGTGACGTTCGGGCTGGGCACGAGCAGGGAGGCCTTTCCCACCGCGGTGAGCTCGGCGAGGGTCGACGAGCCCGCTCGGCACACCACCAGGTCTGCGGAGGCGTAGGCCTCGCCCATCTGGTCTTCGTAGTCGACCAGGCGCACCCCGTCCGGGTCTCCCAACTCCGCCTTCACGTCCTCGTGGTACCGACGACCGCACAGGTGAAGCACCTGGCAGACGCGCTCCGGGTCGCGGGCGCAGGCGACGGCCAGCTCATTGATGCGCGCCGCGCCCAGAGACCCGCCCACGAACAACACCGTGGGGCGGTCGGGGTCGAGACCGTAGCGATCACGCGCGGCGGAGCGGGCCCCGGTCAGGACCGACGGGTTCACCGGGACGCCCACGACCGACCTGGGGGCATTGCCGGGAAGCCGATCGCGGGTTCGCTCGTAGGTGAGGAGCACCGCCTGGGCCACCCGGGCGCACAGCTTGTTGGCGAGCCCGGGCACGACGTTGGCCTCGTGGATGACGCGCCTCAGGCGAAGGGTCCACGCGGCGAGCACGGGGGGTGCGGAGATGTAGCCACCCACGCCGAGGACCGCGTCCACGCCGTCCTGGCGGAGGATGCGCCGCGTCGCCCAGGTGGAACGGAGCAGCCCCAGGGCAAAACGGACCTTCCCCCACAGGCCGCTCCGGGGGTACTGCAGCGCGTGCACCGCCCGAAAGGCGTACCCACGCTGCGGCGCGACCCGCCCCTCCAAGCGGTCGGGGTCCCCGTAGTACAGCACGGTATGCCCGCGCTCTCGGAGGACATCGCCGATCGCGATTGCCGGGTACACGTGGCCGCCCGTTCCGCCACCGGCAAGGACGATCGTGGCCATCGGTCAGCTCCACCCCGCCGAGCGCGGAACCGCCGCGGGTCCGGGGCGGGCGAATGTACCACGGTACCCTGGCCCTTTCCCTACACAGCCTCTTTGTGAATAGGATGTCTCGGTCGACCGTCGATCGGACGACCCAAACCTCGAGGAGACCCGAATGCGTTTCCGGTGGATTGCTGCTACTGCCGCAGCCCTGTTGCTGGCTGCATCCCTCACCTCCCCCGCCCTGGCCGCTGGCCCCGGCCTCGACGCGCGCATCGACGCGGTGAAGGACGACATCAAGGCCGACAAGAAGCGAGTGAAGGACAACAAGAAGGACCTGAAGCACATCCAGAAGCTTCGAAAGAAGTGGGAGAAGGCGCGGGATTCCGGCAAGCAGAAGAAGGAGGCGAAGGTCGACGCGGACATCGCCGAATGGCTGCAGGAGCAACTCGCCGAGGACCGCATGGAGGTGGGCGAGGCCAGGGCCGAGTTGGTGGCTGGCGGGGGAGACCCGGCCCCACCGACGCGAGAGAAGCCACGGGTGGTCGGCAGGGACGTGCAGCCGGCCCATCCTCCTCGGCGGGAGGCGCCCGCAGTCGCCGATGATCGGGGGGATCTGGCCGCCGAGCGCGCCGACCTGCGAAAGACGCGCGAGATTGCCCGCGAGCTGCGCGACATGCAGCAGAAGTTCAACCGCGACACGGCCGGCCCGAAGGCGTACAAGCGCAAGAGCCGACTCCTGGCCGAGTTGGAGCGGTCCGCGGTACGCGACCTGCAGCGTGCCGAACGGGAGCGCGCCGAGGATGAGGCACAACTCGACAAGCTGAAGGCGAAGCGGTAGCGCAGCAGGGCGTGCGCTCAGCGAAGGGCGTTCCGGAGTGTCTCCGGACGCCCTTTCTGCAGGCGGCGCACGGTGAGTGCAACCGCCGAGGGTGCTGCGCCAGTCTCGATGTGATGCTCGCACACCACCTCTCCCGCCGCGGTGATGCCCATTACCCGGGTGCGAACCTCCACGTCGGCCGGGGCCTCTACTCCGGAGCGCCACTTCACCCACTCCGCGACGGGCTGAAGGTCCAGTGGGTCCAGCCCCGCCTTTGCCATTGCCACCGAGATCGCCTCGTCGCACCAGTCGACGTACGCGGGGTGGTTCACGTGGGCCAGCGGATCCATCCACGTGTGCCAACAGGGGAACCGAAAGGAGTGGGTGCGGGCGTGGTCGGCTTCCTCGAACTCCGGGAAGCTCGTAGCGGACAGGCGCTCGTCGATCTGGAAGGCCGCTTGGAGCGTTTCTGACGCCCGCGCTGGCCGCATGCCGTCTGCGACGAGTCGAACGTGGGCCCACTCCTGGGTCGCCTGCGCGATGGGACCGCTCTCGCCGATCAGCTCGATCTGACGGGTGATGAGCAGGCCGCGGCGGAACTCCGAAATGCAGGTACGGGCGGTGATCTGCTCACCGTAGCGGGCCTCCCGAAAATGCCTGGCCGTCATGGTGCGGACCACGAAGGCGATCCCGTCTTCCCGGTAGCGGCTGGGCGGCCAGCCGCAGGCCGTCGAGCCGAGCAGGGCGACATCTTGGAAGGCACGCCAGATATCTCCAGCACGGGCGGCATCGCGCGCCGAGAAGGCGTTGCGGGGTAGGTGGAGCGGAAACTCGAAGATCACGGGGCCTCCGGGGGCGCCCGGTCCCATATCCCGATAGGGTCCGACACCTTCGATGTCGCTCCGCTTCACCCCAGAGGCCGCCGATGCACTCCGCCGCGCCATCCGCGAGGCGGGTGGGGTCGAGGTGTTCGCCGTGGGGGACGTGGACGGAGGTCTGGTGGTGGAGGTCACGGTCACCTGCCGCGGGCGCCCCGACCGGGTGAACGCGCTGCTGCACCGGCCCCGGACCGGGCAGGTGGTGATCCACAACCACCCCTCGGGGAACCTCCAGCCCTCGAACGCCGACATGGAGTTGGCGGGGTTGTACGGCGACGACGGCGTCGGTGCAGTGATCGTGGACTCGGACGTCACCCGCTCCATTTGGGTGGTGGAGCCGCACGTCGTGCGACAGGTCCCGGTGGATGCCGAGGCGTTGGCAGGGTTCTTCCACGATGTGCTCCCCGCGGTGCTGCCGGATGCCGAGCTCCGCGAAGAGCAGGTCTCCATGGCGAAGAACGTGGCCGCCTCGCTTTCCGAGGAGCGAGCGGTGGTGGTGGAGGCGGGAACCGGGACCGGCAAGTCGCTCGCCTACCTGGTGCCAGCAGCGTTGTGGGCGCTCGCCAACGACCAGAAGGTGGTCGTGAGCACCTACACCCGAGCCCTGCAATCCCAGCTTTTCGCCAAGGACCTCCCGCTGCTCGCGAAGGCCGGCATCGAGATCCGCTACGCGGTGCTCCGGGGCCGGAACAACTACCTGTGCAAGCGGCGCCTGCACCTGGCCGACACCGAAGAGGCACCGGCGTCGCCCGACGAGCGGGCGGAGTTGGATGCGCTCGTGGCCTGGGAAACGGTGAGCACACACGGCGCCCGCTCCGACCTCCCCCACCCCGTGGACCCCCATTTATGGGAGCGGGTCGAGTCCGATTCCGACCTCACCCTGCGGGTGCGCTGCCCCCACTACGCCACCTGCCACTACTACAGGGCGCGTCGGGAGGCTGCGGGGGCCCACCTCGTGGTGGTCAACCACGCGTTGCTCCTGGCAGACCTCGCGCTCCGCGACGCCGGTGCACCCGGTATCCTGCCTCGGTACCATCGACTGGTCATCGACGAGGCTCACCACCTCGAGGACGCGGCCACCGGTGCCATCGCCCGTCGTTCGAGCCTCCGCGGGCTGCAGCGCTCGACCGCTCCCCTCCTCTCTCGCGCGCGTCGACCGGGTGGGCTCGCGCGCCTGGTCAAGCAGCATGCGTCTGCCGGCTCCGCCCTGCCTCCGGAGCAATGGCCGACGCTGGAGATTGCGGCCTCCGCCGCGGCCGCGCACCTCGACGCCCTGCGGGGCGGCGTGAAGGTCGTCTTGGAGGACCTGGCCGAGCGCGCCCTGGATCCGGACATCGGGCCGCGGCGGGTGGTGGACTCGGACGAGGGCACCCCGTTCATGGAGGAGGTGCTCGCACCCGCGGTGGACGATCTCGTTCGTCTGCTCGACGAGGGCATGGGTGCCCTGGACCAGGTCTTGCGGTTGTTCGACGACCTGTCGCTTCCCCCAAACCGGGCCCAATCCGTCCTGGACACCCGCCGGGCACGGCGACGTCTCCGCGTCCACGCCGAGGTGATTCGCGCCTTCCTGACCGAGGAGCCCAACACCTGCCGCTGGCTGGAGCCCTCCCGGGGGCGCGGTGTGGTCTCCGCGATGCTGGTCCTGGCTCCCATCGAGGTGGCCTCCACCCTGCAGCGGCTGGTCTGGGAGCGCCTGCCGGGCGTCACTGCCACCTCAGCGACCCTGGCGGTGGCTCGGACCTTCGACCACTGGATGCAACGCGTAGGGCTGGAGGACGCGGAGACGGTGCTCTATCTCTCCCCCTTCGACCATGCGGCCCAGGCGCTTCTCGGCCTGCCCCGGGACCTTCCGCGTCCGGACACGCCGGGCTTTCTGGAGGACACTGCGCGCTGCACGCAAGAAGCGATCGCGGTGAGCGGTGGAGGCGCCTTCGTCCTGTGCACCTCCTATGCCGCGGTGCGGTACTACGGGGACTTCCTTCGGGCGCACCTTCCGGCCGGACAGCCGGTCCTGGTGCAGGCCACCAGCGGGCGGGCGGCGCTCCTGGAACGCTTCCACTCCAATCCGAACTCGGTGCTGGTGGGCACCGACTCCTTCTGGGAGGGGGTGAGCGTGAAGGGGGTGGGGCTGCGGCTGGTCGTCATCCCCCGCCTGCCGTTCCGGGTGCCCACGGACCCCTTGCAGAAGGCACGCCACGAGCACATCGAGCGCCGGGGCGGCAACCCGTTCCGTGCCTACACCCTCCCCCAGGCGGTGATCAAGCTGCGCCAGGGCTACGGCCGGCTGATCCGTGCCCGAACCGACCGGGGCGTCGTGCTGCTGCTGGACCGCCGGATCCACGAACGCTCCTACGGGCGGGTGGTCCTGCACTCCCTTCCGCCCGCGCGCAGGGTGAACGGGCCGTGGAGAAGGGTTCGGGAAGAATTGGAGCGCTTCTTCGGGGCGACCACGACATAGATGTCACGATCAGGGCCCGAGTGGAGGCCGTGACATCAAATGTCACCAACGGTCTGTGCTTCTCAGGCTAGGCTTCGAACTGTTGCAGAATTGGAACGGTTGGTGCATCCAAGACCGACGATCCACTTCTCGAAGGAGTCTTTCATGCGTACCTGGATCGCCATTGGACTGGTCGCCCTCGTAGCGGGCTGTGATTGGGAATCGCTCTCCCCCTGGAGCGACTTTGATGGGGGGGGAGACGACATGTGGTGGGACACCGGGTGGACCCAGATGGAGCCCTACCTGAGGGGCGAGCATGTGGGCTTCGAGCAGCATTCCTCGCTCTACTCGATCAGCACCGGGGTCATCTTCGACGACGACGGGCAGAACGGGGTGGCCGGGATGTCCTGGGCGACCTGCCAGTTCGAGACCGCCTCGGGGATGATCAACATCGACATCGATCCCGACCAGGAAGAGGAAGAGGACCTCGACGACGGCGGCGAGGACGATGGCGGCACGATCGTCCTCACCACCACGAGCAACGGGTTCCAGGTCACCCGGTTCCAGGATTGGGACGGCTGGGTCGAAGATGTCGTCTCCCACCCGGGCATCCAGGAGGCGCGCTTCGTCGACGATGGGGTGGTGGGCACACGCACGGTCGACGGCGACTGCCACGTGCAGTGGTTCCCCGGCAGCGATGTCAACGCAGGCCGTGGCGCCTGCAGCGGCCTTGCAGTGGAGGCCACTACCGGACGGGCCTTTGTCACCATGGGCGGCTCCATCCAGGTGGCCACGCCAGACGGCACTGTGACCACGATCGGCGACGGTTCCGCACTCCTCGAGTGGGACCCGATCACCGGCCTGCTCTACACCGCGGCGTTGAACGGCACCGCGGTTCGTGCGCTGGAGGATGACGGCGACGTACGCTGGAGCGCCAACGTTGACGGTCGGGTCCAGTCGCTGGAGGCCATGGGTGATGCCGCCGCGGTGCTCGTGGGCCTCAGTACCGACAATGGCGGCGCACTGGTGATCCTGGATGGTGCCACCGGGCAGGAGCGCAATACCGCCGAGACCACCTCCGCGCCGCGTGAACTGGCGGTGTCGAAGGACGGGAAGACGATCGCGGCGCTGACCGACGGCAACACCCACTTCATCGCAGTCGAGTAGCGGCCGGCCGGTGGCTCGGGAAGCAGGCCGCTGAAGCGGCTTGCTACAGGGATCCGCGTCGCATGGCGCGGATCGCCTCGTAGGCGAGCTGGATCTCCACGGTCTGCTTCGCGGCCACCTCGCGAATCGCGGGGCTCAGGTGGGCGACCTTGTCCGGGTGGTTGAGCTTCATCTGCTCCCGGTAGGCCTGCCGGATCTCATCGTCGGAGGCCTCGGCGGATACCCCCAGCACCTCGAAGGGATCCCGATCGCTGGTGGTGCGTGGCGCCATCGGCGCGGGCTCTTGGCGAGCGCTTCGCGGGGCCTCCTGCTTTGCGCGCATCGAGACGCGCTGCTCGAAGTAGGCGATCACCTGCTTCGCCGCCGCCAGGATGTCCACGTACGCGGGGGGGTTCAGGTGCATCGAAACCGCCCCGTACTCGAACAGGTAGTAGCCGTTTTCGGGTTCCGACATGCCGCGCTTCAGCGGGCCGTAGGGCGTGCGGAAGTTGTCCTGCCACCACTCGATGCTGGAAATGCGGCTGCGGTCGAGCACCCCGAAGAGGAACTGCCGGGGGTAGCTTCGGTCGAAGTGGGCGATCACCTCGGGATTGAAGCGAACGCCCAGACCTGTGTCGACGCGCACGATGGCGAAGCGGTTCTCTGCGACCCTCTGCAAGAAGTCGCGCGACGTCAGTCGTTGGGCCGCCTTCTGGCGCATCCACTCCCCGGGCGCGTGCCTGACCTATGT
>JAFDJI010000026.1 GCA_019307545.1 Deltaproteobacteria bacterium
GCGGATCGTGCACCCGGTACACCGGCTGCACGTGGGTGTCGTCTTGCGCATTCCGGCGGAGGTAGCGCGCGCCCTCGATGTTGCAGAGCAGCGAGATCTGCTCGTTGTAGTGTTCCACCGCGTTGCGGGGGTCCGCCATGGCCACGAACCGCAGGCCCGCTTGTCCGGCGAGCGACACCGCCACTTCGGCGCGGCGGATGGCCACCACATCCCGGGAGTCCGCGGCCTCCATTCTCAGCTCGCCCACCTCCCTGAGGCGGGCCAGGCTCTCCGCCACGGCCGGGTCGCCACCAGGGACCGGGATCTTCCCGTCCATGTAGGCCTGTACGGCGTCGTACCAGGTCTTCACCCGACTGCGGACCCGCCCTCGGTGGATCTCTGTTCGCACGACCTTCCCCGCGAGGTCGAGGCGGACCTCGAACACCAGGGCGCGCCGGTCCACCCCGGGATTGAGGGACACCAGGCCCTCGGACAGGGACCGCGGCAGCATGGGGACTACCAGCCCGGGCAGGTAGAAGGTCGCTGCGCGGCGCATCGCCTCGGCGAACAGGGCGCTCCCGGGACGCACGAACCATGCCGCGTCGGCCACCGCGTACCACACGGTGTACCCCTGGTCGTCCCCGTCGATGAACAGGGCCTGGTCGAGGTCCTTGGAGGTCTCCTCGTCGATGGAGATGAAGGGGAGGTGGGTGAGGTCGACCAGGGAGGGGTCGTCGATTCCCGGATCCGCCTCCCAGGCGGCGGCCTCCTCCAGGGCGGCTGGTGGGTAGGTCGGGTCGAGTCGATGACGCGCCGCAATCGCGTACATCGCCGCCAGGGCGGTGCGGGGTTCTGCCAAGAGCCGCGCATGGCCCACCCCCTCTCGCACCTCCACGGATACCCAGGTCCCATTGGGCATGGGAGCGGCCAGGGGGATGGTGGGGTCGTCGTCGGTGAAGGGGTCCGACACCGAGTGTTCGTCGACCACCTTCCCCACAAAGACGTCGCGATGGGCGTTCGTGCTCATACGCCTGGAACTCCACGAAGGATGGGTGAGAGCGTCCCCACCGTGACGAGCCATAGCTGGTGTGCGGCCCGGGTGGCGCCCACGTGGAGCAGGCGGCGGGCGGCATCGGTGTCCGGGAAGTGGGCTGCACTCACCTCGGCGAGGATCACGTAGTCGAACTCGAGGCCCTTCACCTGCTCGATCTCCGTCACCTCGACGCCGGGCGCGAAGGTGAAGTCCTGCTCGGTCACCCGCCGCAGGCGCGGTACCTCGCCGTGCTCCAAGCCCTGGTGGTAGAGGTGGCTCACGTCGGCCGACGGGGTGAGCACCGCCACCGAGGCGAGGGGCTCCTCTTGGATCAGCGATTTGAGCACGTCGGCGAGGAACGCAACCGTAGCGCCGTGGTCGGTGAACCGGAACAGCTCCACCGGGGGGCCGCCACGGGTGGCGAGGGGAGGCGCATCGTCCTCGCGCAGCGCACCGAGCAACGCCATGGAGAAGTCCACGATCTCGAGGGTGGAACGGTAGGCGACCCGAAGGGTGTTCACCGCGGTGCTCTCGAGACCCAGGTGACCGAAGAACTCGGTCCAGGAGGTGAACCCGGCGTCCTGCATCACGTGCTGCTGGGTGTCTCCGGCAAGGGTGACGCTCTTGCGCTCATCGGCGCAGTCCAGCAGGACCCGAACCTCGAGCGGAGAGAAGTCCTGCACCTCGTCGATGGCGATGTGGCGGTAGCTCAGCACCGTTCCCTTCCGGGTACGCAAGCGCCCTACCCGCAGCTGCCACGCCCTCAGGAGCAGGGCGTGGTCCTCCGCATCCAGCTCTCCGCGGACCTCCTCCCGCTCGCCGTCCCGCCACAGGAGCAACTCATCGATGCGGTCGCGACACCAGGCAGAGGCGCGTATCAGCTCGTCACGGGTGAACGCCCTCGGTGCGAGCACCCGGAACAGGTCCCACAGCGCGTTCGGGTCCGAGAGCGCGCTCGCCCAGTCGTCGAAAGCCTGCTCCGCGGTGGCGGGCTCGTCCACCCGCTGTACCTGGGCCTCCAAGGCGGTGAGCATGACCGGATGCTGCTTGAGGCGCACCACCATCGCGGGGGTGTCTTCACGCACCGCACGCGGGAGGTTGCGGAAGTGATTTCGGCAGACCTCTCCCACCCACGCCGAGAAGGTACGCACCTGGGCGCGGTGCACGCCGAGGGCCGGGAGTACGTGTTCCACGTAGTCTCGGAGCGCCCGTGAGAACACCACCAGCAGGGTCAGCCGGGAGTCGATCTGCGGGTCGTCGTAGGCCATCCATGCGATGCGGTGGAGCGCCACCGTGGTCTTGCCCGACCCGGCGGTTCCGCGCACCACCACTACGCCGCTGTGGGGCTGGGTGATGAGCTCGAACTGGTGGGCATCGATGAGGCCGGCGATGTCGGGGAGGCGCTTGTCCGCACGACGGCGGAAACCCTCCAGGTCGGTGCCGAGGCGTCGCTTCTCCCCCTGGCCCACCTGGTGCGCGCGCAGTGCAGTGCCCTCGCCGCCGGCCATGCGGGGGGGCTCCCGGTGGGTCATCACCCAGCCGTCCCTGCCCCCATGGTTGTGGGAGAACACCCCTTCCGGCGCATCGACGCGCTCCAGGCCCTGGTTGCGGATGGTCACCGTGCGGCGGGCCACCACCTCTCCGGCGACGGTCCGGCCGCCCATCTCCTCCTCGTACTCCTCGCCCTGCTGGTAGCGATAGAAGATTCGGGAGACGGGCGCGTTGCGCCAGTCCACGATGCGAACGCCGCGCTGAATGCGGGTGGCTTTCCCCAGGCACAGGTCGCGCTTGCGGTCCCCCTCCTTCAGGCGGAGGTGGGCGAAGTACGGCGAGTCGGGATTCACCTCGGGACGGCCACGGGAGGCGCGGAGCTGGTCGAGGAGCGCGATGCTGCGGTTGTATTGCTCCAGGAGCGCGCCCTTGTCCTCCTCCTTGGCTTCTGGGATCTCTTCGCGGATCCGGAGCAACTCCTCGACGATGTCCCGCTCGGAGGGGGGAGCGACGTAGGGAACCTCGCGAAGTAGGGTCGAAACCTCCTCCAGCAGGGAGAGTTCCTCCGCTACGATGGGATGCCTCACGAGGCCTCCGGGGCAATCTCAGAGAGGTAACGCGGCAGGAGGCAGTCATGCAGCACGTGGTCACGCGGCCGGATCCCCCCTTCGAGGCGATGGGGGGAGCGTTGCGGGTCCACATGGTGCCCGCGGCCCAGGACAACCTGTCGTGGTTGGCAGAGTGCACCCAGACCGGCGAAGTAGCGGTGGTGGACGGGCCGTCTTCCGAGCCGGTGCTGGCATACGCACAGGTACACGGGCTCCACCTGCGCGCGGTATTCAACACCCACACCCACGGTGACCACATCGGGGTGAACCACGGGTTGGCCCGCAGTGGGAAGCTCGGGACCCTTCGGGTGGTCGGCGCCGCAGCGGTCGCGGCTGAGGTGCCGGGGCTCACCGAGCCGGTGGGCGAGGGGGACGAGGTGCGTCTGGGGGCGGTCACGGGCGAAGCCATGCTCACCGAGGGCCACATCGACGGCCATATCAGCCTGGTGTTCGGGGACGTCCTGTTCTGCGGCGACACCCTGTTCACCGCGGGCTGTGGAAGGGTGTTCAGCGGTCCGCCCAGCAAGATGTTCGACAGCCTCCTTCGCCTTGCGGCGCTCGATGGCGAGACCCGGGTGTGCTGCGCCCACGAGTACACCCAGGACAACCTGCGGTTCGCCTGGTCGGTGGAACCCGACAACGAGGCCCTCGCGGACCGCATCCGCCGGGTGTGGGCCGTGCGGTCGGAGGGGCGGAGCGCGGTGCCGAGCACCATCGAGGAGGAGCGCGCGACCAACCCCTTCCTCCGCCCCGGTTCCCCCACCCTCATCGCGAAGGTCTCCGAGGCAACGGGCCGCGCCCTCCCCACCCCGCTCGACGTGTTCACCGCGACCCGAGCCCTCAAGGACCGCGGCTTCTACCGCCGCATCCCCGACGCCGACCTGCCGCTCTGATGGTGCCGAGGGACCTGGACCCCATACCAGACCCCTGCACCCCTACCTGCACCTGCACATGCACCTGCACCTCAACCTGGACCTGGACCTGGACCTAGCCCTCTTCCCCTGGTGTACGTCCATCCTCCGGGCTTTCGTCGTCCTCCGGCTCATGCACCGGCTTCTCCTCCGGCGCTCCTTCTTCCTCCTCCTCCGGCGGCATCTCCTCGAGGGTTCCATCCGGGAACAGCCACAACTCCACCCGGTGGTTTGCTTTGCGCCCCTCGGGGGTGTCGTTGGAAGCGACGGGGCGGGTGTCCGCATAGGAGGCCGCCCCCGCGGGGATCGAGACCCCCCGCTCCCGCAGGGCGCGCAGCACCACGATCGCCCGGTGGAAGCCCAACTCCCAGTTGGAGGCGTGCTCGGCCGAGTGGTGGGGCTGGTCGTCTGTGTGGCCGTGGACCTCGAGCACCTGCCCGGTGAGGGGGACGAGACCCTTCGCGGCTTCGTCGACGATGGCCTCGCCGCGGGGGGAGAGCCGCACCTGGCCCTCGGTGAACAGCTTGGCGGCGGGCAGTCTGAGGACCATGGCGTCCCCCTCCTCGACCAGAACTGCCCATCCGTCCTCGACCAGCCCCGAGAACGCGGCGCGGGTGGCTTCTTGCCGTCGGTCCCGGCGCCACGCGGCGTACCGGTACTCGGATCGGATCGCCAGGGCTTCGGCGATGGCCTCCACCGTCTCCTGGAACATCGGTTCTACCGGCTCGGGCTCTTCCCCCTCCTCCGGGAGGACCGGCGCGGGGATCGCCTGAACCCACAACGCGTGCTCCTCGCGGTGCTTGGTCAGCTCCGTTTCCATCTCCTCCAGCCGGGTGCTGGCCTCCTCCAGCCTCCGCTGGTCCACCGCATGCACATCCTCGGCCTCGGCGATCCGGGTCTCCCCCTCGGCCAGATCCGCGCGGCATCCGGCCTCTTGGGCGGACAGCGCCGTGCGGGTCGCCTCGAGCTGGATCTGCACCAACTCGTGCCGGTTCCGGCCGACGCAGCCGGCGGCGAGGCACATCGCGAACAACGGGATCCATCGGCGCATGCGGTCCTCCATCAGAACAACGCCCAGGAGGCGCGAAGGAGCAGGCTCTGCTCGAATTGAGCCCGTTCCACGACTTCCGGGAACAGCTCGATGTTGGCGTAGTAGTTGATGGAGAGGTTGCGGGTGAGCCGGAGCGAGAGCGTGTTCCGCCACTCGAGACTGGGCGCGCCCAGCCTTCCGAAGTCCGCGAACACCTCCACATCGGTGGCATAGGTCGCCCAGCCGGGGAGGCGGGCCGTGGCCACCACCGTGCCCTCGAGACCAGCGTCGTTGAAGGACTCGACCTCGAGGTATTCCACCGTCGTGGTGTGGGGGTCGTCGTTGAGGAGCCAGGCTCCGCGGAACAGGTTCTGCCGCATGCCGAAGCCGAGTCGGACGTTGAGGGTGAACCAGCGGTTGTTCACGAAGCGCGTGTTGAGCCCAGCGCCCTGCCGGATGATGGTCGGCGCCCAGGGGTCCGCGACGTGGAACGTCTCGCCCGCCTCGACGGTCTCCTGCTCGATGCTGCCGTCGGCGTACTCGCGCTCGAAGTCGGTGTCTACCGAGGCCAGCAGTTGGGTTCGGAAGGCCTGGGTGGTGGCTGCGGCGCGAACATAGGGCCCGGCCGTCTGGTGTGGAAACCAGGTGTAGAGCAGGTCGCCCCGCAGACGATCGCGAGACTTGACCAGGGGCAGGGGGTCGCCCGGGAGGGGTCGGATGAGTGAGGCGCCCTCCTCGACCTGCAGCAGAGCCGAGAAGTTGTGGTCCAGGTGGCGGTAGACGAACTGGCCGTCGAGGAACAGGTTGCCGGAGATCAGGAGTTGGTTCTGTACGCCCACGACGTTCGTCTGGTGGACCAGGGCGCCGTCCGCCCCAAAGATCACCGAGGTGAACCAGGGTTTCTCGGAGGTCGTCTGGGTGCCGAACTCCTCCGGCAGGAGCATCCCGGATGCCAGGAAGTCCCCGGTGTCGCGGTCGGTGACCAGGCGGAACCGCACGAAGCCGCTCTCCGGGACGTACACCGTCGCGAAGTCCTCCAGCGCCCGGTAGTTCGCGCCCACCTTGACGATCCGGTACACCCCGGGTGGCAACAACCAGGTGAGCAGGGACTCGCCCTGGAGCGTGTCAGCCCCGAACCCGGTCCCATAGGGCTCGCGGTTGTCGGCGCGGATCAGCTCGTACCCGCCGCGGTGGGGCACGCGTTTGGCATCGGTCACCTCGACCCGGAGCGCTCCCCAGGTCACCGGGACCATCGTGGTCTCTCCGTCGAGCACCTCCACCACCTGGGCGACGCCCTGGGCGGGAGAGCCCGAGGTGACGATCACCGTGTAGCGGCCGGGGTCGAGCACGACCCGCTTCCCGGTCGGCAGATCCCACACGTCCTCGGTGGCCCCGACCAGGACCACCGGGGGCTCGTCGTGGGGGGAGGTCAGCGAGGGCACGAACAGGCCCCCCTTGCCGAGGGGGATCACGGTGTCGTCCGCCGCGAGTTGCTCGTCGGGCGGGGGCTGCTCCCAGAGGAAGGGGTCGGAAGCCCAGCCGGGCGGCGCCCGGCCCAGGACGTACATCAAACACAGCAGCGCTGCGATCACTCGATGGGACATGACGGATTCCCTTCCTTGGCAAACCGCGTGATGGAGCGGATGCCATTGCGAACGCCCTTGGTGGCGAACATCGAGGCGAAACGAGGCGAGACGCGACCGCCGGGGTCGCTCGAGATGTGGTACTCGACGAAGGTGTGGCGCTGGTCGACGGCGACCAGGAACCAGCCACCCTTGCTGGAGCCGATCGGGGTGGCGGCGTCGATGATCTGCTGGCCGGAGGCGCTGGTGATCTCGGCCGGATCCACGGAGCTCCGGAAGGTCAGCTCACGGACCGCACCGCCGCTGTACACGAGAAGGTCGCGGTTGGCCTTCGGGACGCCGATCCACCAGCGTGCCCCGATCATCGGCACCTGGATGGACTGGAGCACCCGCCGCCCGTTCACACATGGCCGCCCCTTGATCAGTTCCGCGTAGCCGACTGCAGTGAACCCGGGCTGGCGGGTCTCATCGTTCAGCGCGGACCACAGGGTGGCGATGGGCACATCGAGAACCGCAGCGCCGTACGCCAGGGGCGGTGAGGTGCCCCCAACCAGGCCGGCGACGACGCCGCCCGTCGCGGCGCGGCGGATGTCAGCCGAGGATAGCGAGGGGGCCCCCGTCGCGACCCGCAGCGAGCGGAGCGATTCGACCTCGGCGAGCCGGGTTTCGAGTTCCTCTGGGGAGACCGCGAACGCGGCCAACCACCCCGCCAACAGCGCGAACCACACCCAAGCATCATACAGGCTACAATCCGCGCCCCGAGTGCTCGGAGGACACGCATGAAGATCACTCGCATCGACCTTTGGCACGTCGCCGTGCCGCTCCCCGCGCCGTTCCGTCCATCCTGGATCCCAGGGTTCACCCAGACCGAGAACCGGTTCACCCTGATCCGCCTGACCACGGCGTCGGGAATCCAGGGGTACAGCGCCATCCAGTGCATGGGGAAGGAGCGGGCCGGGTTCGGGGCGCTGCTCGGGCCGTACCTGCTCGGGGAGCGCGTTGACGACATCCCGTCCATCCGCCAGCGGATCCGGGAGATGGGCTACCTCGGGATGAAACTGGGGTGGCTGGAGCCCGCCTGCTGGGACATCCTCGGCAAGGCGGCCGGCAAGCCCGTGTACGAGATGCTCGGTGGGGCGCCAGGACGGGTGAAGCTGTACGCGTCCACCGGGGAGGTCCGCTCCGGGGCCGAGCGGGTCGAGGAAGTGAAGGCGCGGATGGAGGAGGGCTTCGATGCGGTCAAGCTCCGGGTCCACGACGCGACCCTCGAGGAGGACATCGCCCAGATCACGGAGACGCGCAAGGGCGTGGGTGACGACGTCGTGCTCGGCGTGGACGCCAACCAGGGCTGGCGGGTGGCGGTGATCGGCGACGCGCCCCGCTGGGACCTGGCGCGCGCGATTGCCTTCTGCCGGGCGGCGGCCGAGGCGGGGTTCGAGTGGGTGGAGGAGCCGCTCCCAGCCGATGCCTACGATGACATGGTGGCGCTCCGCAAGGCGGTGGACGTCGCCATTGCGGGCGGCGAGTTGAACGGTCACGGGCTGCCCGAGTTCACGGTGATGCTGGAGAAGGGTTGCCTCGACGTCTACCAGCCGGACGCGGTGTTCACCGGCGGCATCGCGGCGACGATGGAGATCGCGCGCCGGGTGAAGGCCGCCGGGATGAAGTACAGCCCCCACACCTGGACCAACGGGATCGGGTTCGCAATCAACCTCCAACTCTTCGCGGCGACGGCCTTCCGCTCCAAGCGGCTCGAGTACCCCTACGACCCGCCGGGGTGGGTCCCGGAGGGCCGGGATGGGCTCCTCGTCACGCCATTCGTACACGACAAGGGCGAGGTGGAACTGCCGAAACTGCCCGGCCTCGGGTTCGAGATCGACCGCCGCGCCTTGAGGCGGTACGGGCGCCACTTCTTCGTCGCCACCCCCGCCCGGGTCGCCTACCGTGCGGTACTCGACCGCGGTCTGAACGCCGCCCGTGCGCTGGGCAAGGTCCGTGATGCGCGGATCGCCGACCGATCCGCAGAGGTGGACCGCCTGTTGGCCGCCGGTGGCACCGCGGTCGGCATCGCGCTCGACTCCGTCACCGGGGTGGACGACCCGACCCTGACGGGGTGACCGGGCGCCCCGAAGGGGGGTGTAGACTCTCCTTCATGGCGATGGAGCTGAATCGGCGCCGGGTCCTGCAGATCGGCCTTCTCGGTGGGGTGGCCCTCGCCGCCGCGGGCACCCTCTCCTGGGTGCGCTTCGGCTACCACCTCCAACCCGGGGAGCGTCCGGTCGCGCTGTCGCCCAAGGAGTGGTGCGTGGTCCGGGCCATGGTGGAGGCGCTCCTGCCCGCGGATGGCGACCTCCCCGCCGGGATCGACCTCGGAATCGTCCAGCGCATCGACGAAGAGGTGTGGTCCGCGCCTCCGGGTGTCACGAAGGACCTGAAGGCCGCGCTGCAGCTGATGGAGCACGCGCCGCCCGCCCTAGGGTTCGCGGGACGGTTCTCTTCGCTCTCCCCGGAGGCGCGCCGCGCCTGCTTCGACCGGATGTTGCGGTCGCGCTGGGGTCTGCTGGTACAGACCGCCGTGGCGTACAAGCAGATGGCGCACCTCTTCTACTACGGCCACCCCGCGACCTGGGGGGCGACGGGCTACGATGGCCCGTGGATCGGCCAGGAAAAACCGCCCCCCAGCGCCCTCGCCTACCGCGGCGCCCTGGAAGCGGCGTACCCCGGGGGATGGGGATGATCCGCCAGGGAGCGGAGTTGATTGCGGCGGGGATCGACGTCACCGAGCGTGCCGCGGTGTGCGTCATCGGGAGCGGTTGCGGCGGAGCGACGATCGCCAAGGCCCTCGCTGAGAAGGGCCTCGACGTGCTGATCGTCGAGCAGGGTGGCTACTACACCTACAAGGACTTCGACCAGCGTGAGGCCAACATGCTGGCGAAGATCGACGGCGGCCGGGGCCTGGACACCTCGGTCGACATGAGTGTGCAGCTCACCTACGGCAACAACGTGGGCGGCGCGAGCGTGCACTACTGGGCAGACAGCTACCGCGTCCCCCCGGACCGGGTTGCCTTCTGGGAGGAGCGGTATGGGCTGCAGGGCCACGGCGACGCCACCCTGCAGCCCCACTACGAGCGCATCGAGCGGGATCACCACGTCACCCCGGCGGAGGATCCATACGTCAACACCATGAACCAACTCCTTCGCGACACCGCGACGAAGTTGGGCTGGCAAGGCGCCCCGGTCCCCCAGGCGCGCTTGAACTGCAACCGGAGCGGGCACTGCATGCAGGGCTGCGCCTACAACGCCAAGCAGAGCCAGATCGTCACCCACGTCCCGCGGGCGCTGGAGTTGGGGGCGCGGCTGTACGCCGACACCCGGGCCGAGCACCTTGTGATGGATGGAAGGGCGGCGAAGGGGCTCCGGTGCGCGGTGGTGGACCGTGGCACCGGGTTGCCCACCGGCCTCTCAGTGAACGTCGAGGCCAGCGCCATCGTGGTCGCGTGTGGCGGGTTCGAGACCCCGGCCTTCCTGCTGCGACAGGACTTCGCGGACACCCTGCCCCACCTGGGCCGCCACTTCTTCTGCAACCCGAGTGTGATGATGCACGCGGTGTTCGAGCAGGAGATCATCCAGTGGCGGAACATCCCCGCCGCCTGGGGGGTGGAGCAGTTCCGGCTCTCCAGGCACGATCGGTCCCTGGGCACCGAGGTCACCCCGCTCTTCGGGGAGCAGGGGACCTATGTCGAGGGAGGCTACCTGCTGATGGCCAACCAACTCCACCCGGGGATGCTGGCCACGGTGCTGCCGGGGTTGGGTGAGGACCACCGCCGCCTCATGCGCGCCCTGCCGCGGCTCGGTGGGACGATCGCGTGGATCGACGATGCCGAGGAGGGCCGCATCTCCGTCGAGGGGGGCCGGCGCCGGATCGACGTGCCGCTGACCGGGGGCAACGGTCGACGCATCCGGGACGCCTGGCGAAAGGGAGCCCGCTTGCTGGTGGCCGCCGGTGCGAAGGAGCTGATCTTCGGCGATGCGGCGGACACCCGCGTGAAGACCGCGGACCTGGGTGCGGACCCGGATGCCAGCCTGGATGCATTGGTGGACGCCATCGACCTGCGGCCCGCCCGCAACGTGTTCGCGGTACCCCACCCCGGGGGCGGCACCCGGATGGGGAAGGGTCCCGAGGACTCGGTGGTGGACTTCGAGCACCGGGTGCACGGCACCGACAACGTCTACGTGGCCGACCCGAGCGTGTTCCCCACCGGTCCCAGCGTCGACCCGAGCGAAGCCATCATGGCCTTCAGCTACGTGGCGGCAGAGCACATCGCGCAGGCGGTGGGGTAGGGCCCTCCGGCGCCTGGGCTACTCCAGGTCCAGCTCGGACAGCTCCACGTAGCCCACCCCGTCCATCACCAGCCCCACGAACCCCGCCGGGGGCGCCGCGAGGGTGAAGCGGCGGGTGGTGCGGTCTACCTTCACGGTCACCTGGCTGCCGGAGACCTCCACCTCCAGCTTGCGCTGGTCGCGGCCCGCCGGGACGCTGGCGCGCGCCACCTCGTCGGCAGCCCACTCGTCCACGAAGTCGGTGAATAGGGTGCACCGCTTCTCCGACCAGTCCGGGTCGACCTCCCGCACCCGCGCCAGGATCAGGGCGTCCTCCTCCAGGAGCAGCCCCCACCCCTGCATGGGTACCGAGGTCATTCCGACCCCAGCGGGGTCGCACCTGGCGTCCACCGACACGTCCTGGATGCCGAACACGACCCCCACCATTGGCCGGCCCTCGGAGACCGGACGCTCGGCGTCCCCTTCCCGGGGCGGCGGGAGCTGAACCGGCCACCAATCGTCTGCTGGCGCGTGGTCGAGGCGCACCGAGAGCGAAAAATCGGTGCGGGGGCCGGCACCCAGCAGCACCCAAGCGGCTTCAGGGGGCGGGGCCTCGCGGAGGCGTTCGCCTTCCCTCTTCGGGACTGTGTTTCCGTAGTACCGCAGCGAGCGGGTCCGCAGGGGGTCGGTGCGGGGGCCGCTCACCAACTCGGGTTGGCGGCTCGGGAGCACCCAGGCCAGCTCGTCGTCCACCCACAGGTACCGCGCGAAGATCCAGTCCCCGAGCTTCCGGGCCCGGGCCAGCTGCCAGAGTCCGTGGGGGTTTCCGGCCCGTGCATCCCGGAGCCACGACTTGCTGAAGCTGCCGAGGAAGCTCTTCCCCTTCTGTTTCAGCATTACCTGCTCCCGGAAGGTGGGGGCAGCCTCGACCTCCTCCAGGACCGCCGCGAGCTCCCGGTTCCGACCCACCGCGTGCTCGATCTTCTGGAGCAGCCGGGTGTCCTCGGTGGAGGCCGCGAGCGCCTCCAACACCGCCGTGGACCGGTCGAGGTCCAAGAGTTGACCGTACAGGCCGGCCACCTCGATCCGGGCGTCGGCGTATTCGTCCTCCCCGATGCAGGTGCGGCCCTCTTCCGAGATCCGGTCCAGTTCCAGGGCGCGTTCCCGCCAGTCCAGGTGGAGCAGGTCGCCCTCTTGCTCCACCAGCCCCTCCTGACCCCTGCAGGTGTTCAGGTCGCGGAGCTGGCGCTTCTCGAACAGGCCTCTGCGCAGGTATGCGAACTTCTCCTCGATGTCCTCGGTGCGCCCGCTGAACCAGGACCCGAGGCTCACGAAGAGGAACGGAGACAGCTCGGGCCACCGGGGGCGCATCTCGGCATAGAGGCGCGCGTAGGCCACTTCGGAGGCGCGCGCCAGGGCGAACTCGTCTTCGGTGCGCTTGATCTCCCGGAACCCGCCGGAGCTGAAGCCGTGGGGCGCGAGCCCCAGGGTGAGCAGGTACAGCGCCGACATCCGGTCCTCGAAGGCCCCAGCCGGGTCCTCCGCGCGCTGGTAGAGCCAGGCGACGGTGGCGGCTTCGCCGGCGGCCCGCTGCTGTTTGGCGACGAACCTGCTCTCCGCCTCGGTGATCTCCAGGGCCCGGGTCTTGGCCCGGATCTCCTCCAGGAGCTGTTCGTAGGACTCCAGGGTGCGGCGCGCGAGCTTGAAGTCCTCGTCGGAGGCCAGCACCCGCTCCAGGGTCGCGACGGCCTCCTCGTACCGCTCGGCGTCGTAGAGCGCGACACCCTCGCTGAAGGTCGCGAAACTCTCGAAATCCGCGGTGTGGATCCGCGCGATCGCCGCGCGTTCCTTGGGGGACAGTTCGGCGTCCAGGGCGGCCAGGAGCGCCTTGACCAGCGCCTTCTCCAACTCGAAGAACGCCTCCCGCTCCCCATCGGCGTTCGCCGCGACCACCACCTCGCCCGAGTCCACTGCCACCAGGCGCGCGTCGAGACGCATGGCCTCACCCACCACCGTGAAGGTCCCGGCCACCATGTGGGTGGCGCCGAGCAACTTGCCCACCCTGGCGGCCGTCGCCGGGTCGACCATCCCGGATTCCGCCAGTTCCAGCTCCTTGACCAGCTCCGCAAGGCGTTCCCGCTCGACCAGGGTCAGACCCTCTACCTGGGCCAGGTAGGTGGTGACCATGGCCTGGAGCCCCTTTCCCAAGGCGTCATAGGTGTCCGTGTCCGCGGCGTTGTCGAACTCGGCCACCGCCAAGCGCAACCCGTTGGCGTTGGCCGCGGCAGGAAGCAGCACGAGCAGCACCACCAGCAGCGCAGCCAGGGGCCACCGACGCATGGGGTCTCCTCCAAAGGTTGGGTCCAACTCCTGTTAACGCAAGAGGTTCCAGCGGCCTTCCGCGCCGTGTGGGTGGCGCGAACGCAAAATTCCGGTTAAGCAGCCGGCGATTCCGTCCCTTTGGGCGGTCGCTGTGTCTGTTTGAGGTTCTTCTGATGCCGCGCTTTTTCTGCATCCTTTTCGCGGTTCTCCTCTCCGCATGCACTTCTTCGCTCACTCCGCTGCAGGGGCGGGAGCGCATTGCGGATGGCACGCACGAGATCGTCGGAATCGCCGTTCTGCCGGAAGATCCCGTGATTCGTGCCGGAGAGGAGGTCAAGCTCACCGCGCGCGCCTATTACGCGGACCAGACCTACGGTGATGTCACCTGGGACGTCCTCTGGGAGGCCGAGGACGAGCGGGTGGTCTCCCTGAGCAACTTCGGCGTCGCCTCGGCCTGGGAGGCGGGCGAGAGCGAGGTGGTGGCTTCGCACCCGAACGGGATGGTCGCCTCCGTGCAGGTGGTCGTGGTGGCCACCGAGGCCTTCCTCACCGACCTCGTGTTGTCGCCTTCGAGCCTCGAGCTTCGCGTCGGCCAGTTCACCCAACTGGAGGCGATTGCCCACTGGTCCGACGGCACCTCGGGCAACATCGCTGCCACCTGTGACTGGGCCACCGGGAACCGCGACATCGCCCACGTCGACGAGACCGGCACCGTGCTCGGCGGCGGCGAGGGCACCACTGGCATCCTCGCGGACTGCCACGGAAACCGGGCAGAGGCGACGGTGCACGTGGTACCCGGCGACGCGAACACGGGGCTGGCCGACCTTACGGTCACCGGCTTCCAGGCGTCGGTGTCCGGAGATGAGATCACCTACGAGGTCACCGTGGAGAACCGGGGCGACGCCCTGTCGGACGGCTTCTACGTAGACCTGCACCTCGACCGCAGCTCCGCACCCACGGGCACCTCGGTCGGCGACGAATGGGACTACGTCACCGGCATCGGGCCCGGGCAATCGAAGGTGGTGGCGCTGACGCTGTCCGAGGTGGAGGCAGGCTCCTACCGCTCCTGGGTCATCGCTGACCCCGAGGACTACGCGGAGGAGTCCGACGAGGGCAACAATGTACGCGGTCCGGTCTCGGTGGAGGTGGAGGAGCAGTTGCTCGGCCCCAACCTGGAGATCACCGACTTCCAGGCGCTCTCGGACGGCACCTACACCCTCTTCGGGTTCACCATCCGCAATACCGGCGACCAGGTGGCTACCGACTTCTGGGTCGACCTCTTCTACGACCAGGAGGACGAGCCCGATACCTGCGCCTACGGCGACTACTACGAAGAAGTCGTCGATCTGCAGCCCGGTGCCAGTCGCACCTTCGAGCACGAGGTCGAGGACGGTCCCGAGTGGTGGTGGGACGCCTGGCTCTACGTGGACACCTGCGATGACGTGGAAGAGTCGGAAGAGGGGGACAACATCGAGTCCCTCGAGGTGTGGGCGGAGTAGGAGCCGTAGCCGTAGCAGGGGGACATCTCCCGTCGGCTGCTAGAAGCCAGTCGGGCTCTGCCCGACGGTTCCTCCCGTGTCCGCGCCCGCGCCCTCAGGGCTCCGCGTCGAGGGGCTTCAGCTGAGCGCGGAGGACCTCCTCGAGCAGGTCGCGTGTCTTCTCGTCGAAGGGGTTTGAACGCGCGAACTCCAGGTGCAGCGTCCGCTCATCGGCTGACAGCCATGCATCCGAGAGCTTCGTCCCGGTGATCAGGGCCAACTCCCGGGCACATCGATGCCAGTGCAGGGGCGCGGGGTCCTGGAACCGCAGTGTCATTGGGTGTTGGTAGGCCTCGGGCCCCAACGCCTTCAGGA
>JAFDJI010000285.1 GCA_019307545.1 Deltaproteobacteria bacterium
GCCCTGCCGCAGCAGCGCCAGATCGCGGAGCACGGCGGCCACTTCCAGGGGGTCGCCGGTCTTGATCTTGGACATGTACTCTCGATAGCGTCGGTTCCAGGTCTGCTTGTCGGTGGGGGTGTCCCGATCGCGCAGGATCTCGTAGACCCGGTCCACCGCTTCCTGTGGGATCACGACCCGGATGCCGTTGGCGTCCGCCTGGTCGGTGGGGGTGGTGTAGGTGGCACCATTGTCCAGGATCTTGATCTCGTACACCTGGTAGACATGGTCCTCGAGCTCCAACTCCTTGATCTCGCGCACCACCCCAACCCCGAGGGCTGGAACGACGCATTTGTCACCGACTTCGAAGGCCATCCGATCTCCTGGAACCCAACACGAAAACCGGACTTCCAGCGGCGACTCGCCCCGCGTGGAAAGCCCGCAGTCAGTCAGACACGATGAAGCCAGGGCAACATAGTCGGATCCCCCTGCCTGATCAAACGGTCATGGGACGCCGGGGCGCCAGGATGGGGCACTCGCGCGTCAGACAGGTGAACCGAGCTTTTCTCTTCGGTGGGGGGGCACCGGCGGCGGGGGTGCTGCTCGCGGGGGCGGTCGCAGTGGCGGTGGTGGTGGGGGTGGCCGCGCTGTGGCGCGCGGACCTGGTGGTCGATGGTAGGACCTGGTGGCGTTGGGTCGCGCTCGCTTTCCCCGCGGCCGGGCCCCTCTTGATCCCTGCGGCGACCGGGTTCGCGGGCGTGGCGGTGCTCGCCCGTTGGCGGGCGGAGGGATCATGGACCGGGCTGCGCGGCTGTGGAATCGCAGGGCGGAACCTGCTGCCCGCGGTGGTGGCGTGGGGGATCCTGGGAGCGGTGGGTACGGGGTGCATGACCCACTTCGGCGAGCCCTGGGCCCGGCGCGAGGCGCAGGCGGCGGTGGAGGCCCCCTGGCTGCGGGTCGGGCTCTGGCCCGGTCGCACCACCCGCCTGGGTCCGCTCTCGGTCCGACCGGGACGCGTCGCGGACGGCTGGGCCGAGGACGTGCTGTTCACGGTGGGCGACCAGGTGGGCTTTGCGGGGCGCATGCGGCTGGTGCGTGTGGGCGATGGGGCCGCCGTGGAGCTTCGGGACGGGGTGCTGGTGGGCCCCGTGGACCACCCGTGGCGACTGAGCTGGTCCACCTGGGTGCGCGCGCTGCCGGCGCACCAGCCCCGGGTGCAGCTCAACCAGCGACGGACGAGCGACCTGCGCGCGGCAGCGGCTCGCACCGAGGCCGCCGGAGGTGCTGCCGGCTACGAGTGGGCCGTCTACTTCAAGCGGTGGCTCCACCCGGTGGCGGCGCTCCTCCTCCCCTGGGCGCTGCTGCCCCTCGGGGCCGGGCGCCGCCCAACCCTCGCGGCAGCCCTGTGTGGGGTGGGGTACCTCCTGGTGGTGCGAGCCGGAGACCACGTGGCTGAGGTGGTGGGGGGACTTCCCGCCGCGGCGGCGGGACCTTGTTTCGTGGTGGTGCTCGGGCTGGTCACCTGGGCCCGGTGGCGGGACCGGTGATCACGCTCTACCGGCGCTTCCTGCTGGACGTGCTGCTTTCGGGGGCCGGGATCCTGGGGTTGCTGGGCGTGGTGCTGCTGGCCTTCGATGGGGTGGAGCATGCCCGTCTGATGGCACACGGGTCGATCTCGGCCGCTGCATGGATCGCGGAGGTGCTGGCGCGGGTCCCGGGCCGGTTGGCGACCGTGGCGCCGGTGGCGACGGCAGCCGCCTCCGCCCTCGTCGCGGCTCGGTGGCAACGCTCTGGACGGCTGGTGGGTGTGCTGGGGTGTGGTGTGTCACCGGTGCGGCTGGCGCTGTGCTCCGGCTTGGCGGGGTTGTTGCTCGGTCTGTTCGCGGGCGGGGTGCGGGAGGCTTCGTCGCCCTGGACTGCTGGGGAGGTGGCGGCCGATGGGGCCTGGGTCACCGTGGCGGGCCCCGGGCCCCGAGATGTCGTGCATGTGCGCGCCGAAGTGCTCACGGGGCACCAGGCGCGCGCGGTGCAGGTGGTGACGGTCGTGGACGGGAAGTTGGTGTCCCGGGGTGAGGCGCGGCGTGCGAACTGGCGGGATGGACGCTGGGAACTGGTCGGTGCCCGGGGCCTTGCCTGGAACGAGGGGCGACCCGACGCCGCGGTGTTCGAGCTGCCGGACCCGGTGACCTGGCGTCGTTACGCGGTGGAGGCCAGCGCGGACACGCCCCTGGACCGCCTTTTGAGGTCCCCACCCTCCCCGGCACGGGCGGCCTGGCTGGCGGAGCGGTGGTCCTCCATCCTCGGAGCCGCCCTGCTGGCCCTCCTTGGCCTGCCCTGGGTGCTTTGGGACCGGCGCAGCGCGTTTTTGGGGACGATCGCCCTGTCGGCGACCTGGCGAGTAGGGCACGGGGGACTGGTGGCGGTCGCGGCCCGTGGGGGATGTGCGGCGTGGATGGCTTCCGTGGTCCCGGTGGTGGCGCTGTTGGTGTTGGCGGGGGTTGCGCTGTGGGCGGTGGATCGGACCCTCGGACGCCCCGCCTATTCGGCCACCAGCAGGAAGCCCGAGTAGCGCTTCAAGCCCCTCGGCTCCATGGCGTGCTTGGCCTCGACGAAGGTCCCGCCCCGCCAGTCGGCGATGAAGTACTCGCCCGCTGCCAACTCGAGGATGTGGATGCTCTGCTCGGTGCCGACGTCCTTCACGGTCGCATCGGGCTTTTCGGAGTAGGTCACGCTCCAGTGGGCGCCGTCGAAGGCGAGGCGCCGGGCGCAGCCCTGTGCGTCGAGGCGGAAGACATTCCAGTCGTCAGCGCGCTTGGAGAAGATGGGGACGCGGCCCGCCTTGACGGCGTGGGGTGGGGAGTCGTCGCGGAGTACGCAGAAGGACTTGGCTCGGGGGGGCTTTCCCTCCAAGGTGCGCTCCACCAACCCGGCTTCCATGGTGGTGTAGCTGGCGCCGTCGAACAGGAAGAGGCCAGTGCCTTCTGGGATCTTGATCAGCACCTGCGGGCCGATGTCGTAGATCTTGCGCTCCAGGGCGTCGAACTCGATCTCCTTGGAGATGTAGCCCTGCTGCCCGATCGCGATCTTGTAGGTACCCTCGGCACACTTGAGGTCGAAGCGGCCCTGGGCGTCGGTGGGGGCAAAGCACAGTTGGCCGATGATGGTGACCCGGGCGTCTTCCAGGGGCTGGCCGCTCACGTCGGTCACGGAGCCGACGATGGACATGCCGCGGCAGCCCATTCCCAACACCCCCAAGAACAGCAACGAGGCGAGGCGGTGCGGCATGTCCCCTCCATGGCCAGGCGTTTGCGGGATAGCATGCCGCTCGACCGGCAGCCAACAACCCCGGTCGCAACGTCCCGGGAGGAGAGGATGCGAAGTGCAGTGATACTCGGCGCCCTGCTGGCGGGATGTGTGCCGCAGGGTCAGTACGACGCCTTGGAGGCGGAGCGCGACCTTCTGGCGGCGCGCACCGCAGAGTTGGAGACCAAGGTCAGGGCCCTGGAGACCGACAAGACCCGCCTGGAGGCCAGTTTGGAGCGCCAGAGCACCGAGGAACGGCGGCGGGCGAAGGCGCTCCAGGAGATGCGGAGGGTCCTGGGATTGGTGGAAGGACAGGCGCTGGACGCGATCCTCCACACCTCGCAGGGCGATGTCCGCTGTGAGTTGTGGCCGGATGTGGCACCGGCCACCGTGCAGAACTTCGCGCAACTCTCCGAGGGCACCCGGGAGTGGACCGACCCGGTGACCCACGAGAAGCGGATGGATCCGCTCTACAACGGAACCGTGTTCCACCGGGTCATCGAGGGGTTCATGGTCCAGGGTGGCGATCCCACCGGCACCGGACGGGGAGGTCCCGGCTATCGGTTCGAGGATGAGACCACACCCGAGGTGGTCTTCGACGAGCCCGGTCTGCTCGCGATGGCCAACTCGGGCCCCAACACCAACGGCAGCCAGTTCTTCATCACCGACTCCACCCCCCGTCACCTCAACGGGAAGCACACCATCTTCGGGAAGTGCGAGCTCGGCGTGGTTCGGGACATCCTGTCGCAGCCCAAGCACCCCGAAGCGCGGGGACAGCCGTCGCGCCCGGTGGACCCGGTGCGGCTGGATCGAGTGGAGATCCTCAAGCGCTGATCGTGCCCTGGCGCTCCCCTCGCACCCGCACACGTGCTCGGGGGGTCTCGCGGGTTGTTCGCCGTCCGTGGGGAAGCTAGGGTGCCGGTCCTCGCTCGCGGGAGGTCTCCATGCGTCGTCTGTCGCTCGTCGTCGTCTGCGCCATACTCACCCTGGTTTCGTGTGAGCAGAAGTCGGGCTTCATCCTCGGCACCGAGTCGGTGGAGTGCGACCTCACCCTCGACCAGCTCGACAACACCACCTGGGTCCAGCTCGACCCGATCCACGGCAAGGGTGATATCGCGAACGCCCAGGCCCGGGCCCGCTTCTACACCGAGGACGGCAAGCTCAAGCTCAAGTACACGGTGAAGTCACTGGGCGACGTCTACGGGTACGCCTGCGAGAAGGAGGCGGACGAACTGGTCTGCTTGCAGAAGATCAAGGCCTGGCACCTGGAGGCGATGTGCCGCGCCTACGAGGCGTACGAGGAAGGGTCCTGCACGGCGGCGAAGCTCGAGGAGACCGCGCAGACGGACCTGCCCGACGAGTTGGTCGCCAAGGCGGTCGAGGCGGGGCGTATCGAGTCGGCCAAGGCCCGTGGCGGCGACCACTGGCAGTACTTCGCCGCCCGCAACAACAACGTCGGGAACAAGGTACAGGGGCGGTTCTACGTGAAGGTCGACGAGCGGAGGTGTCGGCTGCGGGTCACCGACATGTTCCTCGGGGTCTACAACGGGAAGACCTTCGAGGATTCGAACGTGGTGGGCACCAACCCCTTCGTGAAGTCCGACGAGGAGTTGCTCTTCGAGCACTGCGACGATGGGCGCTTCCTGGTGGATCTCGACACCGCCGAGCGTCCGGGGAAGCCCGAGGACATCCCGCCGGACCGCCCCCACCAGCTCGGCGAGGTGGTGCACTACCACTACGTTGGTGACGTGGCGGTGAAGGCGGAGCGCGACTGCACCTACTCCATGGATGTGTGGGCTCAGTGGCGTCCGGTGGCGAAGGGGGTGGCGGTACCGGTGGACGGAAAGAAGATCGACTGGCACACCACCTACGTCTGGGAGGACGGTGAAGGCCCGGCGCTGGTGAACCCTTTCGATCCGCGCGGGGTGCTCTCCCTGGTGCGCTACAAGCAATGCGGTGACGGGGAGAAGGAGAAGATCAACACGATCTGCAATGCCGCCGCGGTGGTCGTACCCGGCGCGGCCCCGCCACCCGAGTAGGGACCTGGACCTGACCTGGACCTGACCTGCACCTGTCCGGTTAGGGTGGATCTCTCGCGCTCCTGAACATACGTTCAGTCTATGCCCTACGCCGAGTTGCTCGCGCGCACCAACTTCTCTCTCCTCGAGGGTGCTTCCCACCCCGAAGAGTTGGTGGAGGCCGCTGCGCGCGCCGGGGTCTCCCACCTCGGGGTGGTGGATCGCGACGGGGTGTACGGGCTGGTACGCGCCCACAAGGTGGCGCGGGAGCAGGG
>JAFDJI010000286.1 GCA_019307545.1 Deltaproteobacteria bacterium
CCTTGAGGCCGGCCGCGGTGTTTGGAGTCGACCTCGATGGCGACGGCCGCATCGATATCGTGTCCGCCTCCCACCAGACCGACCGGGGCGTCTGGTACCAGAACCTCGGTCGCAGCCCCGCGGGCGACCTCAGGTTCGGGAACGAGGAGACGGTGTCCAACGAGACCGACCGCCCCAACTCCGTCTACGCCACCGACCTCGACGGCGACGGGGACGCGGACGTGGTGTCCGCCTCCTACGACGACCACGAGGTCAGCTGGTTCGAGAACCCCTGGCTCCACTCCGACCACGATGGCGATGGGATCCGCATCGGCGGGGATTGTGACGACTACGACCCGTCCGCGTTTCCCGGTACGCCCGAGATCTGCGGCGACGGCGTCGACAACGACTGCGACGGCACCCTGCCCGTCGACGAGTGGGACCTCGATGCCGACGGTCACCTCGGCTGCGAAGGAGACTGCGATCCCTTCGACCCGATGGTCTGGCCCGGTGCCCCGGAGGTGTGCGACGGCGTTGACAACGACTGCGACGGTGCGTCCGACGAGGGGCTGGACGCGGACGGCGACGGGATCTGCGACGAACTCGACTGCGACGACGAGGACGCGACGGTCTACCCGGGCGCCCCCGAGCTGTGCGACGGCAAGGACAACGCCTGCGCGGGTGCGGTCCCCAACGAGGACACAGACGCCGATGGGGACGGGTTCTCCATCTGCGAAGGCGATTGCGACGACACCGACGATGCGCGGTTCCCCGACAACCCCGAGACCTGCGACGGCGTCGACAACGACTGCGACGCCACCATCCCCGTTGCCGAGATCGACCTGGACGGCGACGGGGTGGCGGAATGCGAAGGCGATTGCAGCCCCCTCGACCCCAGCACCTACCCGTCGGCGCCCGAAGTCTGTGACGGGGTGGACAACGACTGCGATGGCGCGCTGCCCGATGACGAGGCCGACACGGACGGTGACGGCCTCCGTTCGTGCGAAAACGACTGCGACGACGACAACCCGGCCGTCCGACCCGGCGCGTTGGAGTTGTGCGACGACGGCGTCGACAACGACTGCGACGGCGAAGAAGACGAAGAGGCGTGCCTCGACACCGCCGGATGTGGCTGTGCGAATGCGCCGACTGGGTTCCCGGTGGGGCTGTGGCTCCTACCCCTCGCCGCCGTCGTGAGGCGACGGCGATAGACTGCCTCCATGTCGACCGAGACCCCGGACCTGAAGAGGACCCTCGGCCTCCAGTTGACGACGCTGCGGGTGATCTGGGTGTCGTTCCTGACGGCCACCTTGGCGATGGGCGTGATGCTCGTCATCATCCCGATCGAGGAGGCGGACCCCGAGTCTCCCCTCCCCATGCTGCTGGGGGTCATCTCCCTCGTCGAGGCCGGCGCCGCCCTTTTCATGCGTTGGAAACTCATGGGCTCGATCGCCCTGGTGGCGCCAAGCGACCTGCGGGTGGACGAGTCCCTCGACGGCCAGGCACTGCTCGACGAGCTGAGCAGCGCAATGAACCGCTACCGTGTTGGCACGATCGTCGGGATCGCCTTCGCGGAGTCCATCGCGATCTTCGGGCTCGTCTCGGGACTCGTCACCATGCAACCGCTGTGGTTCGCCCCCTTCGCCGCCTTCGCCGTGCTCCTGCTGCTCGTCCAGTTCCCCCATGTCGGCGGGGTACGGGCGGTGATGTCCGACAAGGGCCGCAAGGGTCTGTCCCGCGCGCTGGGGCGCTGACGGACTCAGAAGGCGCCGCCCGCGACCAGCGCGACCCGCACGGTCCACCCGTGGTGCCACTCCCCGCCGTCCGCGTACCACAGGTAGCCACCCATGGTGGAGAGCCGCGCGAACACCGGTTGGGGGGGCATCCAGGCCACGGCGACCACGGGTACGGGGACGAGGGACGGTGCGAGCAGCGGCGATTCGCCCGGGGCCTGGAGGAGGAAGCCCTGCAGACCGGCGCCGGCGCGAAGCTGGAGCGCCCCTGGGACCAGCACCCGCTCCATTGCGATTCCCGCCTCCAGGGTCGGACGCTGCCAGCGGGCCACCGCACTCCCGTGGGCTACAACCTCCCAGCCCCGTCCGGGCCAACGGGGGAGGTGCACCTCGGCGGAGAGCGTGGGACCTTCCGCGTCCGGGGCGCTCAGACCCTGCCATCCGCCGCCGACACCCAGTCGGAGCCAATCGCGTCGCAGCAGGGTGTCCACATCCACCCGTCCTCCCGAGGGGAGCCGCACCCGTTGGCGTGCCACGACCCGCTGGTTTCCTGGGGAGAGGATCTCCACCCGGTGGGGGCCGGGGTCGAGGGCAATGAGCCCCGGAAGAACGCCCTTGGAGACCCCGTCCACCCGCACCCCGTAGCCGTCGTACTCGGCGCGGAAGGAGCCCACCGCGGAGGCGCCGGCACGGGTCTGGCGGCCGGAAAGGACGATCGGGTCGGCGCCCAACACCTCCACTCGGGCATAGGGTCGCTGCGCCCCAGCGGTGAAGTCGTAGGTGAGGCGGCGGGCATGGTCGTGGGCCTCGGTGGCAGTGACCGCCCCGTCGCCGTCCAGGTCGGCTCGTTCCAGGGCCTCGAGGAAGTGCCAGGTGTAGATGTCGTGACCCAGCTTCTCGCTTTCCCGTGCGGTTTCGTTCCAGGCGCACACCCCGATCACGATCACCGCCTCGGAGACCTCCCGCAGCGGGGGAATCGGCGGAGGGCCCTTGATGGACGCGAACTCCTCCTCCAAATCCGGGGGCAGGACGCTCTTGCCGCGTCCGGAGTGACAGGTGGCCAGCAGGAGGACCTTGCGGCGAGAGGGCAGGTCTTCCAGCCAGTCGAGCACTTCGGTGTGGGAGAGCCCCGTCCCCGGCACGTCGGAGAGGCGGGTGTCGGAGAGCACCAGGTACTGCCGCAGGTGCCCGCGGTCGTCCCGGGCCAGGGTCCCGTGGGCGGAGAAGTACACGAACACGGTGTCATCGGCGGAGCGGGACTGCTCGGCGAGCGCGGCCATCGCATCGCGCACCTCGCCCAGGCGGGTGGCCCCGGTGGTGGTCAGGGTCCATACCTGGTCGAAGTGGCCGCGTGCCGGGTCCTCCAGCACCTCGGACAGGGCCTCCGCGTCATCGTCGGTGAACCGAAGGGGGGCGAAGCCCGGGTCGTCGAACCCCGCTGGCCCGACGAGGAGCGCGAGGCGCTGGCCGCGGAACAGGTCGGTGGCCTCCTGGCCGTCCACCGCCTCCGACGGGACCATCCGTGGACCCGCGTGCGCGACGCACAGGACAAACCACAACAGGACCGTCACGGGGAGACCTCCACCGTGATCGCCTCGTAGCCCACCCCGGGGGGTGGGCGCCCCTCCAGCCAGCCGGACACGACGTCCAGCGGATCCAGCGGGGCTGTGGAGGCGGCACACACCACGGTGAGGGAGGCGGGGGCATCGTCGAGGTCGAGGGCCACCCACTCGCCGCCCCAGGTCACGCGATGGCGCCCGGCCGGCTCAAGACCCGTAGTCTCGCCATCTGGCGGCGCGAGGAAGGTCACGCCGCCCATGGTGACCCCGGGGTCCACCGCGAACAGGTACCGCGCGGCGCGTCGATCGGTCTCCACCTCGAACAGCAGGGTTTCGCCGCGGTCCACCCGGTCGCCGGAGACCACGCGACGGTCGAGGTCGAAGCGCTCGGCGCCGGCCCGCCCCGCGACTACCCGCAGATGCACTTCGGGGGCGACCGTAGCCACCACCCCCTTGACCCCCACCTCCGGAGACGGCTCTGGACCGGAGAACAGCACGAAGAGCGCCGCGGCAGCGGCGAGGGCCAGGGCGACCCCCAGCCCGCCCCTCCACCGTCGGCGTGGATGAGAAATCGCCTCTCCCGCCTTGGTGTCCGGCAACGCCGCCTCGAGCGCGGCCCACCCCGCGGCAACGTCGAGGGGCTCCGGGTCCGCAGCCTCCGCCTCCAGGAGCCGCGCCAGGGTGTCGAGGTCGGGACCCTCCGCCAAGACCTCCGCGCACTGCTGGCACTCGCCGGCAAGGTGCGCGCCGAGCGCTCGGCGTTCCCGCGCGGGCAACGAGCCGTCGAGCAGCGCCTCCAGGCGTTCCGGGGTCAGGTGGGTCATGGCGACTCCTCCAGCGCCTCGGACAGGCGGACGAGCATGTGGGCGGCGGCCCACTTGCGGAAACGGAGCAGGCGGGTGGTCACCGCGGTGCGGCTCACCCCCAGGGATGCGGCGATCTCCGCGGTGGAGTGGGGCGGATCGGTGTAGAAGAGGCGCGCCGTGTCGCGCAGCCCGGGGTCCGGGCATGCTTCGATCACCTCCGCCACCACCGCGGAGGCGCGCTCCGGGAAGGCCCGCACCGGACCGGGCTCCCGCGCCAGCCGCTCCAGGGCCGCCCGTTCTGTGCGGCGCTGGTCCGCCCAACGGAGGCAGGTCCTGCGGGTAAGCGTGCGGAGCCAGCCACTGAACCGGGCCGGGTCTCGCAACTCCCCGAGGGCGGCAAAGGCCTTGGCGAAACTCTCGTGGCACAGGTCGCTCGCCGCATCTCGGTCTCCCCGACAAAACGCCAGGCAGTACCCGAAGACCGCACGCACATGGTCGTCGTACAGGGTGTGCATGGCGGCGCGGTCACCACGCTGAGCGCGGACCACCAGCAGGTCGATAGGCCGTTGTGCGGACAAGGGGGGTGGGCTCCGGAGCAGGGCCAGAGTGGGGAGAAGGGCCACGCTACCCGGCATTACATCCTCACCGCCAGCCCCGCGCCAAGCTCGAACCAACCTCCACTCCGGTCGAAGGGCTGTACCCGGTCCACCCGCGCGGTGACCGACAGCCCCCAAAGCGCGAGCCACCGCACCCGCGCGCTGGCTCGACCCACTACCCGGGTCCTGCCCAACCCGAGGTCCATCCCGGGGGCATCGTCGGGGCCCAGCGGCACCACCCACTCCGGCATCGCGAGCAGGCCCGCGTTCCACCACCGCCCGTCCACCGGCTCCCACACCAGGCCCGCGCCCAGTGCGAGGGCGCGGCGCCCCGGAAGGAACCCGGCCTCGCCAGCGACGGCCAGTCCCCGGGCGAGCCCATAGTCGAGGGTGCCTCGGAGGGCGGGGGGTTGTCCGGGGTCGATGGCGGCGGAGAGCCCAGCGACGGTGCGTCCGGGCTGGGCCTGGGCCACACAGAGCGCGATCAACAGGGCGATCATGGTGGAAGCTCCTCTTCTGGGTACACCGCTTGACTCCGAAGTGAGAGCGCGCACAGGCCCGCGCCTCCCGAGCCAGGGCGGTGGTACCGGCAGCCGGTGTGGGGGCAGGTGACCCGGGGGGCGCGCAGGGCCCAAGGGAAGGCGGCATTTGCGCCGGGGGCCGCGAGGAGGGCGGCCAGGGCGCACCCGCTCACCAGGAAGGCTCTGCGGGTAGTCATGGCGCCCTCCCGGGCGGGGGGCGGGATCGGAAGAAGGCTCGCAGCGGGGATTTCCGCGCGCCGGTTTGCTCCACGAAGGCGGGGACGTCCACCGCCCCACCGGCGAAGGTGCCCGTCGCGCGGGCGGGTCCCGCGTAGATCGAGGTCGGGAACACCCAAAGCTCCTGGTCTTCTCGC
>JAFDJI010000287.1 GCA_019307545.1 Deltaproteobacteria bacterium
CCTGGGCGGATATGGGAGCGATCGCGGGACCACGCTTCACGACCTGGTCGACGCCATACTCTCCCGCACTCGCATTGCCCGTCTCCGGCTGGGTTCCCTCGAGCCCTGGGATCTGCCGGAGGGGTTCTTCGAGCTTTGGTCGGATCCCAGGATGTGCCCGCACCTGCACCTTCCGATGCAGAGCGGCTCCGATAGTGTGCTGCGACGCATGGCGCGACGGTGCTCATCGGGGCGTTTTCGCCGACTTGCCACGGAGGCCAGGGCCGTCGTGCCGCATCTCACCCTGACCACCGACCTGATGGTGGGTTTCCCCGGGGAGACCGAGTCCGAGTTCGCAGAGACGCTCACCTTTGCCCGGGAGGTGGCGTTCACCAACGCCCACGTCTTCGCCTGGTCCCCCCGCCCGGAGACCGCCGCCGCGCGCCTGCGGGGCCGGGTGCCCAGCGAGATCGTGCGTCGACGGAGCAAGGTGCTGCACGAGCTTGCGGCGTCGATGGTGGAAGCCTGTCTGGGCGCGGCGATCGGAGTGGCCCGTCCCGTCCTGTGGGAGGGCAGGGGTGCCCCACTGCCAGCGGGAGCTCATCGGTGGACGGGCTATACCGATACCTACCTTCGAGCCCAGATCGATGTCCCAGCGGGTGTCGACCTGGAGAACACCATCACCTGGGTTGCCCCGAGTGCGGTGATCGAGGGCAAACGGCTCTTGGTGCTCTGGCCGATGGACGGGTCTTCGGTCACTTGATGGTCGGCACCGACGGGGCTAGGGTGCTGTAGTCCTGGCCTGTTCAACTCTGGAGACGCGTATGCGTACTGGCCCCGAGCTCGTTCGGGCGACGCGGGTTTTTGCCGAGGAGGATCCACGGAGGACCTGGCGCCTCTTCCTCGCCTCCGCCCTGGTCCACCTGCTGGCGGTCACCGCCACCCTGCTCGCGCCCTGGTGGCCGCTGAAGCTGGTCGGGTCGGTGGTCATCGGCCTGTCGATCTTGCGATTGTTCATTTTCTATCATGATTATCTACACGGCGCGGTCTTTCGGGGTTCCCGGCTGGGGAAGCTCCTGATGTGGGTGGTGGGCGCCTATGTCCAGGTTCCGCCTTCGGTTTGGAAGGAGACCCACGACTACCATCACCGCAACAACGCCAAGCTCCTCGGCTCCGCCATCGGCTCCTACCCGGTGGTCACGGTCGGCATGTGGAAGGGGATGAGCCTTCGTCAGCGGCGGGCCTATGCGGTGGTCCGCAGCCCGGTCACCATGGCCCTCGGGCACGTGACGCTGTTCGCACTCGGGATGTGCCTGTCGGCCTTTCGACGCGACCCCACAAAGCACTGGCAGGCCCCGTTGGTGCTCGTGCTGTGGTGGTCGGTGCTGGTCGCGATCGCATGGGTGGCGGGGTGGCAGAACGCCCTGTTCGTGTTCCTGCTCCCCGGCATGATTGCGTCGGCGCTTGGCGCCTACCTGTTCTATGCCCAGCACAACTTCCCGCGAGCCGAGCTCCGCGACCGACGCGAGTGGGACTACAGCCACGCCGCCCTCCGGTGCTCCAGCATGTTCGACATGGGCCCCGTGATGCACTGGTTCACTGGGAACATCGGCTACCACCACGTGCACCATCTCAACCATCGCATCCCCTTCTACCGGCTTCCCGAAGCCATGGCGGGCATGCCCGAGCTGCAGGACCCGCCCCGCACCTCCTGGCGTCCACCCGACGTCTGGGGCTGCCTGAGGGTGGCGCTTTGGGACCCGGAGGGCCAACGGATGGTCAGCTACCGCGAGGCTGAGCAACTCATCGCGCACCAGAACGCCGCGTAGGCCTGCGTTCAGCGCCCTACGGACACCAGGTTCGGTCGCCGCTGGCGATCGCCTTGCACTGGGCACTGTCGCACCAGGTCCGGTCCCTGGTGGCGACGCCCTTGCAGTCGTTGTCGTCACACCAGGTCCTGTCGCCTGTCGCCCAGGCCTTGCACAGCGAGGACTCGCACCATGTGCGGTCCTTGGTGGCGACACCCTTGCAGTCGGTGGTGTCGCACCAGGTCCTGTCGCCGGAGGCAATGCCCTTGCAGTCGTTGGTATCGCACCAGGTCCGCTCGCCAGAAGCGATGCCCTTGCAGTCCCCATTGGACAGCGACGCGATGTACCCGGATGCCCAGGCGCTGTACGGGGAGGGCCGGGAGTTGGCCCGGCTTTCGGTGGCCGCTCCAGTGGCAAACGCGCCCACCGAGGCGCTGGTCGTGGCGAGCAGGTGACCGTGCCAGGGGGACGCGCGCTGCGGCTGCGGCAGTTCGGCATCCTGCAGTGCCACGAACAAGACCAACAAGCCCACGGCCAACAGGCCGCCGGACGCGAGGTACATCTTCGATTCCATGACCCTTCCGACGCCCAAGCCTATCACGGGCCCCCCCCGGAGCGCCAGAAACAGCCTATTCGCCAGCCCGGCTCGTGGGTTCTGGGACCCCTGCCAAGCCGCCGTTCGCGTCAGGCCTCGTCAGGAGACAGGCAGGTCGGGGTCGTGCCCTTCGAGCATCGCCACGACGGCCCGCAGTGCGGTCAGCGTCGCCTCGCGCTCGGTGTCGTCCATCGCCTGCAGGCTGTCTACGACCCGGCCGCGGAGGTCCGGGACCTCTGAAAGACGGGACCGCCCTACGCGGGTGAGGATGAGATTGACCTGTCGCCGGTCCACGCTGTTGCGGCGGCGCCGCACCAGGGCTGCACGCTCGAGGCGATCGAGGACTCCGGACACCGTGGACGGTGCCAGGGATACCGAATCGCTCACGTAGGCCACCGTCGCCTCCTGCCCCCGGTTCCTGGCGTCAGCGATCGCCTTCAAACACAGGAGTTGGGGGATGGTCAGGCCGGTGTCGTCCGAGAGGGCGCGGGACTGATCTGAGACTTGACTCGCCACCCGCCTCAGGGCCCGCAGGATGTCGAGGCCGATGTCCTTTTTTGCTCTCGCCATTAGATTCACTCCTTTCGTCGTCCATAATACGGCGATAGGCTGCTGGGAAGAAAAATCGGTACCTTCTCGAAGCTCCACTCGTATTCAGTACCGGTAACGCCGACAATTCAAATCCTAACAGTGGAGAACGTTGCAGCACAAGGATTTGTAGGGGGCGAGCGTGGGGGCGCGAATGGTGTCGCGGCATCCCGTTGGGCGTGCGCGGTGCGCCGGGTGATACCCGGTGGCGATGAATGTGATTGTGGCAGACGGGATCGAGAAGTCGTTTGGTGACCGGCAGGTGCTGCGGGGCTGTGATCTCTCTGTCGGAGAAAGGGACCGCGTGGGGCTCGTTGGGGTCAACGGATCCGGGAAGTCCACGCTCTTGCGAATCCTGGCCGGAGCCCTTCCGGCAGATCACGGCGTGGTGCACATACACGGGCGCGGGCGCGTCGGGCTGTTGGAGCAGGATCCGCTGCTCCCGGAACCCACGGTTGGCGAGGCCGCGATGACGGCGCTTGGGTGGCACCGGGAGTTGGTGGCCGAATACCATCGGGCGCTGGCCGAGGATGCCTTCGCACGAGCCGCATCGCTCCACGATCGGTTGGATATGGTGGGGTGGTCCGTCGATCACCAGGCGAATGCGCTGCTTTCCCGGGTGGGTGCGCCCCCGAGCGACGCACTGGTCGCGAACCTCTCTGGTGGGGAACGCCGCCGGGTTGCCCTGGCCATGGCGCTGTTGGGCGCACCTGACCTTCTTCTCCTGGACGAGCCCACCAACCACCTGGACGCCGATACGGTGGAATGGCTGCAGGGGTACCTGGCAGGCTACCGCGGGGCGGTGGTGGTGGTGACCCACGACCGCTACCTGTTGGAGGCGGTCGCGGAGCGCATCGCGGAGGTGGAAGACGGCCGGTGCGTTGCGTACGACGACTGCAGCTACACCGACTACCTGGTCGCTCGCGCCGAGCGGCGCGCTGCCATGGAGCGATCCGAGGAACGGCGGCTCGCCCTCATCCGGCGGGAGGCATCCTGGGCCGCTCGTTCTCCCGCGGCGCGTAGCTCCCGGCAGAAGGCACGTATCCAGCGCTTGGAGCTTCTCAAGGCGCAGCAACCGCTGCACCTCGAGGAGGGATTCCGTCTCGACCTCCGCAGCGGGCTGCGGCTCGGAAGCACCATCCTCGAGTTCCACGACGTCACGAAGCGGTTCGGCGACACCCGCATCCTGCAGGAACTCACGATGACCCTCGCCCCTGGGGACCGGATCGGGGTGGTGGGGCCGAACGGTGCGGGAAAGACGACGCTGCTCAAACTGGTCACCGGGGAGCAGCACCTGGACGCGGGGAAGATCCTCCGTGGGTCCAGGTTACGCCTGGGCCTGCTCGACCAGCATCGGACTGGCTTGAACGACGACGATACGGTCTACGAGACCCTGGGGGGTGGCAACGACCACGTGAAGGTCGGCGAGCGTCATGTGCACGTGGCCACCCTGTTGGAGCATTTCCTCTTCGAGCGAGAGATGTTCGGGCAGAAGGTCGCGGGACTGTCCGGTGGGGAGCGCGCGCGCTTGTTGCTCGCGAAGCTGCTCTTGCGGGGTGCCAATGTCCTGCTCCTCGACGAACCGACCGACGACCTCGACCTCATGACCCTCCGGGTGCTCGAGGAGGCGCTACTCGACTTCGACGGGTGCGCGCTCATCGTCACCCACGATCGGGCGTTCATCGATAGGGTGTGCAACCGGCTGCTGGCGTTCCACGGTGAGGGTGAGGTGTTGCAGTATGCCGATCGCCTCCAGTACCTGGCCGAGCTCAAGCGAAGGCGCGCTGCGGTGGAGGCACGCGGTTCGGTAGAGGTGGCGCGGCGTGCGCCCACTCCGAAATCGGACGCGCGCGGCAAATCGCTTTCATGGAAGGAGCAGCGAGAGCTCGAAGCGCTCCCGGAGCAGATCGAGACGCTCGAGGCCGAGCGTTCCCGTCTCGAGGCGCTGCTCGCCGACCCCGAGACCTATCGTGCGCACGGCGACCGGGTCGCGGAGTTCGGCGCACGCCTGAAGGAGCTATCCGCACAGATCGACGCCCTCTACGAGCGTTGGGTGGACCTGGGAGACCGCGCTTAGGCGGTCAGTTGTCGAAGCCCTCCTCGAGGTGCGTTCACCGCTTCGACGGTATTACGGAGAAGGAGGCCGGTCAGCCCTGGCCGGGAGGGTAACCACCTGTAATCCCACCTCGCGGCGGATCGGGGCACATTCCTCTTCGACACCGGGCACTGGACCGCCCTGTTCGGAGGAAGCATGAGCACGATCCCTCGCATGGCGTTCGCCCTGTTTGCTGCCGCCGGGCTGTCCGCATGTGGCAGCGGACTCAGGTTCACCGACGATGTGGACCTCACCCTCGATTTCTTCCCGTTCGTGCCTTTCGAGGTGGAGGACCAGCTCCATACCCCGTACGTGCAGGGGGCCAACGTCACGGCCTACGTTCGGCACTGGCGCGGCCGCTCGTTGATGGGTGCCTGGGCGGAGAGCTCGGACGAGGGTGTCTTCCAGGTGCTCGAGCGGTCCGTCACCGACGACGGGGACATGCTGCGAATCCGGGGTCGTGCCACCGGCCCCGGTGAGGCCGAGCTGCTGGTGTACGACT
>JAFDJI010000288.1 GCA_019307545.1 Deltaproteobacteria bacterium
GGGTCCCTCACCGATCCGAGGGCATTCACCGCCGCGAGCACCCCCACCGTCCAGTCCTGCCACCGCGCAGCCCAGGTACCCACCCCGCCCCGCGCGTGATTCCCGGACGCCCGGCCCACCCGGGCACCCGCAGCGGCGCCCACCGGACCCTCCGCCACGGGCTCCGCGCTCGCGGCCTCTGCTGCCAGCCGGCCCGAGGCCCGGTCCGGTCGGGCCTTGGCGGTGTGAAGGTCGTACAGGATCGCGGCCGGGACGATGGGGATCAACCCATGGGGCGTCACGAACCCGATGTTGCGCTCCTCCAGCACTTCCATCAACCCGTCAGCCGCCGAGAGCCCAAAGGCGGATCCTCCGGCCAGGCAGATGCCATGCACGTGCGCCGCCAGGTGGGTGGGTTCCAGCACCCCCATCTCCCGCGACCCCGTGGCGCTCCCCGGCACCCACACCCCGCCCCGTGCCCCGTTGGGAAAGAGAATCGCCGTCACCCCGGTGGTGGCGGATTGATGGGTCCAGTGACCTGCCAACACACCCGGCACCGCGGTGAGCGTCTGGTTTATCATCTCCATCGTCTCCAGGGGGTGAACACGTGTCCATCGACGTTAGCCCGAATGGCCCCGAATCGCCGCCGCCCCCGCCGAGCGAGCCGCCCCCTCCGAAGAAGGACCCGGACAACAGCCAGGCGGTCATCATCCTCGTCCTCGGCATCCTGAGCCTGTTCACCTGCCAACTGCTCGGACCCGTCGCGCTCTTCATGGGGATGGGACAGCGGCGCCGCGCGCAGGAAGCAGGCTACGACCTCGACCCCATAGCGCTGATCGGGATGGTGCTCGGCGCCGTTGGCACCGCGCTGCTGCTGTTCTACATCGTGACCATGGGCGGCTTGTGCTGCATCTACGCGGTGATGATCATCTTCAGCATCTTCTTCGGACTCCTGGGGGCAGTAGCGGGCGCGTAGCCACCCACATCGGCGCTGCTGACGCCGGGCTCCACGGCGGAGACGCTCCACCGGCTAACCGGGATCCGCGGGCTCGTGGATGACACGCGGGCGGTAGGCCTGGAAGTCGAAGCGGCCCAGGTCCTGCACGCCGTCGTGGCACTTCGTGCAGCTCCCTTCGGCCGGATCGCTCGATGGCGTCGTGACCTCGGGGTCCAGGACGTGTTGCGCCGACGGCCCGTGGCAGGCCTCGCACTGCACGTCGCGGTAGGGGCCGATGTCCGCTGGCGAGTCGGGACCGCCTGGCGCTCCCCAGCCGGTCACGTGGCACTCCACGCACTGCCGGTCCAAGCTCCGCTTCGACTCCCCCAAGGTCGCCCAGGCACTCGAGTGCGGGGTCTCCAACCACTGGGCGTGCTGTTCGGCGTGGCAGGACACGCACGCGTCACTGCCCGCAAACGGGGAGCCGACCGACACCCGGCGCGTCGAGAGGTCCAGGGGCTTCATGGGGCCCTCCGCCTCGGCGATCCGTACCTTTCCAACCTCCAACAGGGCCGCGGTCGCGGCGTGGTCCGCGGTGGAGGGTTCGATCCTGATTGGCTCGTACCCAAAGCGGTTCGCGGCGGTCCCCTCGGCGAGTTCCTCCTTCAGGGCCCGCCCGCCGTCGATCTTTTCCCGGTACCAGGCCGCCTGCTCCTTCCAGCGCTCCTTGCGCGCAGCGGATCCGTCCTCCGCCATCTCCAAGGCGAGCGAGTGCCGCTTCTCCCACCGCGCGATCTGCCGATCCAGCCGGTCGGAGATGTCGTCCGGGACCCACTGGTCGGACCCGGGGGTGAAGTGCAGCGGCGCTATTCCGAGGATGTGCCCGCGTGCCCCCACCCCGATCTTCCAGGCCCGCCCCAGCTCCTCGGGGGTGATGAGGGCATGGCCCGTCCCGCCGTCCACCACCAGGTCCACCTCGAGGTCTGCCTGCCCCCAGTCATACAGGGCACGCGTGGGCAGGGGCAGAAGGGCCACGGTCACGTCAGCCTGCGAAACTGCCGCCAGTGCCTGTGGAGCAGCTTCGGAGGCCGGCTCCACCGTGCACCCGGGTACCTCGCCGGCGGTGAACCCGACGATGCCCACCGTGTGGCCCCCCCGCTCCACCACCTTGCTGGCGGGGAAGGGGCGGCGGCCCTCACACTCCAGGTTTGCAGCCAGGTACGGCAGGTCGTGAGCCTGCTGAAGCGCCAGGACCTTCTCCAGGCCGAGCGCCCAGTCGCGGGGCCCGGGGACCATGGCGTCGATACCCCCCAACGCAAGGGCCTCGGCGATGATCTCGGCCTTCACCACCGCTTGGGGCCACTCGGGGCGTCCGGGCTGGACTCCGCGTAGGATCAAGGCGTTCCCGGCATCCACCACCACCACGGGCCCCGCCGCCCTTCGCTCGGCGATGAGCTCGTTGCGCCTGGGCAGACCGCCCAGCGGGGTCTTCGGTCAACCGCAGGGCTCGATCTCACCGTCGATACGACCGCTGAACACCAGGGTGAGCTCCGGCAACGTCGTCGGATCGGGGCGCGAACAGGCCACCAGCCCCAGGAGCCCCCACAACAGGCACCTCTTCGTCACTTCTGGCCTTCCCTGCCAGGAACCTCGCGAATCAGGTCCTCCAGTACGCTGCCCAGCGTGTCCTCCACCTCGTAGACCACGGGGTCGCCGTCCACCATCACGTAACGCCGCGCCTGGTCTCCAGATGGCACCGAATCGCCCAGGGTCACTGTTCGCGCGCCATCGGCGAGCACGAGCACCAGCTCTCCCCCCGTGGGCTCGATGGGTCGGGCATCGTCGTGAAAGGCTACCGCGGTGAGCTCTGTCGCCGCGCGCGCTACCCGGTCCGGGGTAGCACCGGGGATGGGGGTGCCGTCCTCCCGGTGCCAGCCAGCGGGGCCGCGAGCCACCAGCAGCGCGTGGTCGCCCCTCTGGTACCACATCCCCTCGACGTCCCACGGGTACGCCGCGATCAGGGTTCGGCGCCGCAGCTGGGCGGGGTCGCGCCGGAAGATGTCGAGGAAGTCGGCCCGCACCGCGTACAGAGTGTTGTGCTCTTCGTGCAGTGCGTAGCGCTCCGGTGGCTCCGTGCCCGGAACCACCTTCCCCACCCACACGGTGATGGTTCGGTCGCCATCCAGCGCCACGAACACCCGGTCCGAGTCTGCGGCGATCCCGTAGCGGCCCGGGTCCACCGGGTCGTCCTCCACGAAGCGTGTCGCCTGCACGCCCGCGGCGCGGCCGAGAAGCGTGCGCACCTCGTCCCACTCCGCCGCCAGCGGGCGCGGGCGGGTCATCGCCCATTGCCGCTCCCCAACCCGGCGTAGCTCCAGGCGCATCCCGTCCACCCGGGCATCGAGCAGGCGCGCCGCCTTGGGGTCGAAGGCCGCGAACCGCCGCTCGCGGAAGGCGTCCACACTCAATCCGTAGAAATCCACCGAGGCCTTCTGGACCGTGTACACGGTGCGCCCGGGAAGGGGACGGAGGTAGTAGCTGACCCCCACCGGGTTTGGGTCGCCGACCTCGAAGGCCTCCGTGCGCCCATCGACCAGGACGAGCTCCACCCGCACCGCCTCCTCTCCCAACCCGTAGCGGGAGAGGTCGTCGGCCTCCTCGGCAACCAGCGCGCGTGCTTCCAAGGACTGGAGTTGATGCAGCATCCGACGCAGCATGCGGCGGCTCGGCGGCCACGCGGCCCCAGCGATCCGCCAGGTTCCCTCCTCTTGCACCAACACCACCTCTCCGGCCGACCCGACGATGCGTATGCTCGCCAGCTCGCCAGGTTGTACCTGGAGAAGGGTCGGCGCCGGATCGGGGGCCGGGGGATGCGGTCGCATCGACCACCCATACAGCGTGAGGACCACCACCAGGACCAACAGCGCCGCCAGGGTGCCGCGGAAACGCCTCATCGCCGCCTCCGTCGCACCCACACGAGCAAACCGATAAGCAGGGTGGTGACGGGAAGCACACCCACAAGCAGCGCCCGTACCGCCCCGAGCTGCGTGGCGGACATCGCCACCCGCCTAAGGGCCTCCGGGCTGGACACCGGGGCGGATGCACCCTCGTCGCCCAAGAGCCACCGGAAGACACCCACCGCCAGGGTCGCGTTTCCCGGGCCCTCGTCGAGGAGAGGATCGGTCACCCAGTCCACATCGCCGACCGCCACCAGCCTCGCAGTGTGGCCCGGCCGCATCACGGCCACCGCCACGGCCAGCGGCCCCCGTCCTTCCATGGCAGCGCCCTCGCCGCCCACCAACCATCCTCGCGGCGAGGTCTCCAGGAGCACCGCGGCGTCGACCTCCTCGCTGACCTCCAGGGCGGCAGCCCGTGCCACCACCGTGGCCTGCCCCCCGTCCACCAGCGCCTCGGTGACCAGGTGGCGCCGGGTCGAGAGGAGGGGTCGGTCCTCGAACGGGAAGAGGGTCACCCGGTCGCGTACTACGCCAGAAAGGACGTTCACACCCAGGTCTTCCACCACGCCCGGAACGAAGCCCCCCGGATCCACCAGGAAGGCCATGCGGCCCCCACCCCCCATCCAGCTCCGCAACACCTCCTCCTCGTCGGGCGTGAATGGGCTGGTGGGGCCGATGATCGCGATCACGTCCACGTCCCCGGGCACCTCCGGTGGGTGGCGACCTGTTGTGTCGCGGAGGAGATCCAGAGTACGCACCTGCCATCCCTGCCCCCGCAACAGCGCCAGCAGGCCCCGGATCCCGTCCACGCGACGCTCTCCGTGGCCCTGCAGCAGGTAGATGTTGCGGGGCCGCTCGGAGAGGACCAGTCGGATGGCGCGGCGGATCTCCGCCTCCCCGAGGAACACCTCCGCTTCGGACAGACCTGCCGGAAACAGCTCGCGCTCTGCGAGGTCCACCCGCCGTCCACGACCCTGCACCACCACCGTGCCGTGGCCGCGGACGCCCATCGCCTCGGCGGTGACCCGCTCCGCATCGAAGTCCACGAACGCCGTGTGCAGCAGGCGCGCCGCCTCGTCCAGATCGCGCAACAGATCCTGCACCGCTCGGTCTCGGTACCAGGCATGCTCGTCTCGCCGCTGGGCAGAGAACGCGGTGAGGGTCACCGGCTCCCCCGCGTCATCCAGGGCGTCGAGCAGCGCGAGGGTCTCCGGCTCCAGTGCCGCGCCGGAGCTGGACAGGTCCCAGGTCAGGCCCACCGCAGCTGCGAGGTCGACCAGGAGGACCACGATGACCACGGTGATCCCGGTGACCAGCACCGCGTTTGCTCCGGTGGCCAGTCGCCTCAACGCCACCTCCGGGACTCCAACGAGCGCCAGGCCAGGAACAGGAACAGAAAGGTGAAACCGAGGAACCAGGCGACGTCGCCCAGATCCAACAGGCCGCGTGCGAAGCCCCGCAAGTGGTCCACGAGGGACAGGCCTCGGAGCACCCCCGCCAGCCCCTCGGGGACGCGGTCCACGAGTGACCCCACCAACCAGAACGGCAGCAACAGCATCACCCCGAGGAGTCCCCCCACCATCTGCTCGTTGGTCACGGACGATGCGAACAGCCCCCCTGCCGCGAATGCGTCACAGCACAGCCAGAGCCCCACGTAGGCCCTCATCACCAAGCCCGGATCGGGGT
>JAFDJI010000990.1 GCA_019307545.1 Deltaproteobacteria bacterium
AACGTCCTGCTCTTCGCCGACGCGGTCTACCAGCTTCGATTCCGCAAGGGCTTCTTCCACGGCCCCTGGGCCCTGGGCGGGATTCGGTACCTCTTCGACTGATCCCGGCGCCAGATCGGGGTACACTTCGCCGTCATGCGCCACGCCGCAAAAATCGCAATCGCCGGGCTGGCGGGTGCGTTCCTCGCCGTCTCGTGCAGGTTCTCCGACGCGCCCTTGTGGCACGACCAACTCCAGGCCGACTCGCCCTGCTACCGGGTCGACCTCCTGGACGGGCTCGACGAGACCTCCACCACCGAGCTTCGAGATCTGTTCCAGTGCCTGAACCACAACGGGCACTTCTCGTCTCTGGAGCCCACGGTAGACTCCCTGGAGACTCAGGGTCGGGGCGGTCAGGCGGCGGGCATCGACGTGGCACGGGCGGTGAACGCCATGCCCGAGGCGGACATCGACCTCTTCGCACTCGCCGGGGTCGCCCTGGACCTGCTCCGTCAGGATGACCGACCGATCGACGAGATCCTGGACCTGGTCCTGGAGCTGATCTACGGGGTCCGGGCCTCCCGGGTACACAACGGAATCACCCTCACCGACCCCGCCGCGCTCGGACGCGGCCTCCTGGTGCCGCTCGCGCCGGTCCTCCCCGCCATGGCAGACGCCCTGCTCGATGACAACCTCCGGGCTGCGGTCTGGGCGGGGGAGTTGCTGGCGGACCCCGAGACCAAGCGGTGGGTCCGCACCTTCGACAGCCTGGCCTCCTCGACCCGGCCGTCGGTGCGCGACCCGATGCAGGACCTGCTCCCCGACCTCGGCGAGGCCATCGACGCGGCGCACAGCCCATCCAACGACCGGTGGAGCGACGCGACGGGAGACAGCCTCCGCGACGTGGTCGTGGCCTTCACCCTCGGGATCAAGAACGGGACCCCGATCATCGAGGTGATCACCCCCGAGGCCGACGAGATCCTCGGCGATCCGGTGGTACGGGCCACCCTCCCCGGAGAATTGGAGAAACTCCACGACGTGGGCCACCTGCAGCGGGTCCCGGAGGAGGTGCGGTGGCTGGCGTCGGTGGACTCCGACGGGGAGTCGCTTTCCCCATCAGAGCTCTCCGCGCTCGCCAGCCTGGCCCGCCTGCTCCACGACACCAACCGGCCCATGGTGTGCTCGCTGGATGTGTGGGTCACGGTGCTGGAGGTGGACCTCGGCAACCTGGCGGTGGCCATCCTGGAAGCCATCGCCGACCAGGATCCCGCGCTGGTGGGGGGCGGCGCTGGTTTGCTGGGGACCATCGTCGGCTGGGACCTCACCGAGTCGCTCCTGGACTTCATCGCGGACACCGAGGTGTGCCCGGTGCTCACCACCGACGTGGTGGACGATCTGGGCGCCCTGGACCTGGTGTACGACGACCGCGCCGACGACACCCTGGCGCTGTTCATCCGGCTTCTCAACGTGCTCAAGTACGGCCAACAGAGCCGGATCCCGGCCTTCGTCGACCTCGCCTCGGACCTCCACGCCACCGGCGCGATGCCTCCCATCGAGGAGGTCATCCGGGACCTGGGCGACGAACCCCTGATCGACGATGTCATCGACCTGGTGCCCGTCCTGGTCGACCCCGACGACCACGGGATCACGGCCGGCTCCGACAACGCGGCCGACCTGCAGGACCTGCTCGGTGTGGCCCTGTGGGTCTTCGAGCGGGATGGCGGCCGCACCGGCTGGGAGGTCATGCGACCGCTGGTTCAGGCGGTGGTAGCCCAACAGGGCACCTGGGAGGCCACCGACCACGCCGGCGCGCTCCTCTCCGACACCAGCTCGCAGACCGCGCACCTGCGCACCTGTTCGACCTGCTGGAGCCTCTGATCGAGGCCGACCCCGACCTGGAGACGCTGGAGTTGGTGGGCGGTCTGCTCGGCAACCGCGACATCGCCGAGCCGCTCCTGCGCGTCGTCGAGACCCCTGGAGTCGCCCAGGCCCTGCTCACGCCCACCGCGCAGAGCGAGGACCCCGAAGTCCCCCTGGCCTTCGGGGCCAGGCTCATCACCGGCGGCGCCCTGGAGGACCTCCTTGGGATGGTCGACCTCCTCCTCGGCGCCCTCGACTCCCCCGAGGAGTAGCATCGATGCCCGAGACCGCGTACCTCCACCCGACGCCCGCCGGGCATTTCATCGACCACGGCTATGGCGACAACGTCCACATCATGGCCGACCCCTGGGCGCTCTCCGTGCTGGCCCGGATCGGCCACCCGGACTGCAAGCCTCCCCTACTACACGACCTGATCAGCTCCGCCTACTGGCGACTCCTCCACGCCACCGTCGATCAGCTTCCAACCAGGGTGGTGGACGTCGAGACCCGGATGGCAGCGGTACAGGGGGACGCCTACTACCGCGGCCGGATCATCGACCCCCACCACCGCGCAGTCGTCGTGGACGTGGCCCGGGCCGGCATCCTGCCGGCGCAGGTCTGCCAACGGTCCCTGCTGGAATTCCTGGACGTCGACGCGGTGCGGGTGGACCACTTCTACCTCCAGCGGATCGCGGATCCGGTCACGGGCGAGTTGCTCGGGGTGGACATGTCCGGGAGCAAGATCGGCGGACCGGTGGAGGGCGCGACGGTGTACGT
>JAFDJI010000289.1 GCA_019307545.1 Deltaproteobacteria bacterium
TAGCGCTCCCAGGCGATGACCTCCTCGTCGGCGTCCAGGTCGCGCACCTTGTCCTGGTACGCCCGGTAGGTGGCGGCGTTGTCGGCACCGCCCACCGCTTCCTCCTCGACGTCGTCCTCGAGCAGGTCCTCTTCGTCGAGGATCTCGATGGGCTCCAGGTCGTCGGGGGGCTCCTCCTCATCCTCGAGCAGCAGGTCGTCGGGGGCTTCCAGGCGTCCTTCCTCGTCCGATTCGTTGGAGTCCTTCAGGAGATCGAGGGCGTCGTCGAGGTCGAGTTCATCCTCTTCGGAGTCCTGGGCCGCGGCGACTGTTGGGGTGAGCGCAAAGAGTGCGAGGAGTGCGAGCTTGTGCCACATGGCGGGGCCTCTCGTCGATCCCGAAGACGGAGGAGGATAGACCGCTGCTGGGTCGCTGGCAAGGAGGACAGCCGGTGCTGAGCGAGGTTCCAGAGGCGTACCAGCAGGCCGCGGAGGAGGTCCGGGCCCACCTCGTCGCCCTGCGTGGAGGCGCCCCCTTCCTCTCTCCCAACGACGCCTGCCTCCTGGTGGACTGGCTCGACCAGGGGATCTCGGTCTCCTTCATCATCCGGGCCCTGGAACGCGCCGCGGAGGCACGCCGGAAGCGGCGGAGCAGGATCCCCCTCTCCCTGCGGCACGCCAAGCGACACCTGGGCAAGGCGACCCGGAGCAGACTCGATGTGCTCGGCCCGGGAACCCTCCAGGCAGACCATCCCCTCGCCCCGTTGGTGGATGCGCTGCGCATCGCCTCGCAGAAGGACACCCGTTCCGACGCAATGCTCGCCCTGGCCGAGGGGTTGCGCACGCTCCCCGCAGACGACCCCGAGACCCTCCTCCGGAGTGCCCTGGGGAAGGTGCGGCGGTTCTTCACACACGCCTGGGAGACCCTCGACGAGGCGGATCGAGCCCGTCGCCTGGAGCACGCGCAAGAGGACTTCGCGGACGCGGAGGGAATCGACGAAGCCATCCTGCTCGCCGCGATAGAGGAGCACGCCCGCGATGGGTTGCGCCGCGACTACCCGCTGCTTACGGCCGCTACCCTCTGGGACCTGGTGCACCGATGAAACGGACCCGTTCCACCTTCTTCGCCCACCCCGGCGTCGACCCCAAGTGCCGGCGTTGCCGCGGCCAGAGCTACCTGGTGGAGCCGCAGGGCGAACACGCCGTGGCACAGTTGTGCGGCTGTGTGCGCCCCTGTCCGGAGTGCAGGGGTTCCGGGTTCGTGGCCAGGAGCGAGGGATTGCGTGCCCCGCTCGTCCGCTGCAGATGCACGACGATGGTGGAGCGGACCCGGCGCTTCAACCTCGCCGTCGTCCCGGCGCGCCACGCCCACAGCACCCTGGTGAGCTTCGACCCGTCCGACAAGAAGGTCACCCTGGCCTTCGCACAGGTCAACAAGTACATCCAGGCGTTCATGCCGACCGGGGAGAACCGCGGCCTGGTGCTCCATGGGGAGGTCGGGCGCGGCAAGACCCACCTCATGGTGGCGACCCTCCGTGAGTTGGTCTTCCGCTACGGGGCGAGCGCGCGGTTCGTGGAGTTCTCCCACCTGATCGCGGACCTGAAGAGCTCCTTCGACCGCGGTGGGGGCACATCCGCGCTCCTCGACCCACTGACCCGCGTCCGGGTGCTCGCCATCGACGAGATAGGGAAGGGCCGCAACACCGAGTGGGAAGGCACGGTGCTCGACGAGCTGATCTCCCGCCGCTACAACGCGGCCGCCACCATCATCGGCACCAGCAACTACGGCCCGGGACCCGCCAAGGGCCTCGTCGCGGCGAACCTGGCGAAGGTGGACGGGCCCAACCGGGCAGAGCAGATCCCCGCCCTCGTGGACCGGGTCGGTGAGCGGGTGTACTCCCGCCTCGAGGAGATGTGCGACTTCCAGGCGTTGAAGGGGCCCGACTACCGGCTGCGGAACCGACCCTGGACCCGTTAGCGCGGGCCCGGCCACGGGCTTTGGCTGGACCGACTGGTCCGGCGCGTCCCCGATTGCAGTAGAGTACCCACCTGAAGGGAGGTCGTCCTTGGCCTACACGGTCACCTTTCCCACCACGGAACGCTGTCCGGAGCCCGAAGAGGTAGCGGGATGGCTCACCGAGTTGGGCGAGCCCATCGAGCCGGAGGGGCCGCACACCCTGCAGCTCCGCGCCCTGCCGGTCCGGCTGGTGATCATCCCCGAGGATCGGAGCTTCAAGGCCCACATCGACATCACCACCACCGCCCCCCTGGTCCGCCTGGTCGACCTCCTCTTCGAACTCTCGATGCGGGCGGGCACGGAGGTGCGGCTGGCGGGCTTCGGCGCGCTGACCCGACCTTCGCTGTGGCTGCGCCTCGCCGAGGAGCAGGATCGCCACCGCCTCGCGCGCGCGATGCGGCTCGCGGAGGAACAGGGGAAGAAGGAGGAGGTGGTCCGCGGCATGTGGGCGGTTCTCGCCGCCGCCTCCCCCGGGAGGGACGTCCGGTGGGACGCCGCCCGCAAGCGCATCGTGGAGCTGAAGGAGGTGGGCGGACCCGACGGCGTGCCCTTGGAGGAGGCATCCTGGCACGTAGAGGACCCCGCCTCCGGCGACGTGATCGCCATCCCGGTGGAGGGCCCGCTGCACCTCATCGCCTGGCGCTGGCTGTCTGCCGCCCACCCAGGGCTGACCGACCTCTAGCGTACGGGCCGTCTTCTGGAGCCACCGTGATCCTCTCTCTCGACCACATCGCGATCGCCGTAGACGACCTGCAGGCAGCGATCCGGCGTTTCGCAGATGACCTGGGGCTGGAGCTGGCGGGAACCGAGGATGTGGAGGCCGCCAGGACCTCCACCGCATTCCTCCCGGTGTCCGGGACCCGCATCGAGCTGGTCCACCCCTTGCGCGGGGAAGGCCCCATCGCGCTGCACCTGGAAAAGCGGGGGCCCGGACTCCACCACCTGTGCTTCCGGGTCGACGACGTCGAGGCGGAGATGGAGCGCCTCCGCGGCCTCGGGTATCGGTTCACCACCGACGCGCCCACCCCAGGGGCACATGGCGCCAAGGTGGCCTTCGTTCACCCACGGTCGACCGGAGGCGTGCTCATCGAGCTCGCGGAGTACCCGAATGCGCCCTGAGCGGGTCCAGGAGGACCGAGGTTGCTGACACTGCTGCTCGGCTTGCACCTCGCGCTCGCCCAGGAGCCCTGCGAGGCAGAGCTCACCCCACCAACCCAGACACTCTCCGTGGCGTGGATCTCTCCCCTCCGCAAGCGAACCGGCAACGCGCGGTGGCTGACGGTGGTGCCGACCCGCGCACTCGCGGTCTGGCTACGGGAGCATCCCGACGCCACCACCGGCGACCTCCTTCGCCACGTCGGGGAGCGGCGACGGCCCAAGGAGCCGGGTCGACGCTACAAGGTGACCATCTTCGACACGGCGTCGGACACCCTCTGTCGGCCCCTGGAGGGCGCGGAGCCTCCCACCACGGCGGAGGGCGTCCTGGCCTGTCCCCGCGGCTTGGGCCGGGCCACCGGCCGCTACCAGGGGTGTGGGGTAGCCACCGATTTCAACACCGGGGGAGAGGGGCCGGAGGTGTATCGGTCTCGGTGGCGGGACCTGGCCCGCCGTGGGTTCTGCGTGATCCCAGCAGAGCGCTTCGTCTCCGAGGGCGCTCGGTGAGTGCTGAGGTCGCCCGAGTGGGATGGTCCTGTCAACCCCGGTTTCGGGCACGGGCGCGGGCACGGGACAGGGCGCTGAAACGGCCTGACGGCCGTTCCTCAGCACCCTGTTAGAGTGAGCCATGCCCGCCTCCTACTGCCCGCGGTGCCTCACCACCTTCTCCGACAACCCGGAGACCTGCCCCAACCTCAGCTGCGGCGGCGACCGACCCAAGACCGCCTGGGGAGCGCTCCTCGAAGAGGGTGACCTGCTCGACCGGCACTACCGCATCCGCCGCTCGCTCGCAGTCGGCGGCGCCGGCATCACCTACCTGGCGCTGGAGGTCGATGCCGACGGGAGGCCGCAGCCCCCGGACCTGGCCATCAAGGTGCTGTACACGGCGCGAGACAGCGGACCGTTCCTGCGGCGGCTGTCGAACGAAGCCCAGATCCTCCAGGAGCTTTCGCACGATCACATCGTAGAGTGCCGGGGGTTCGTGCACCGCACTGGCCACGCCCCCTACCTTGTCACCCTCTACGAGAACGGCGGGAGCCTGGCCCAACACGTAGAGCGGGTCGGAGCGCTACCTCCCCCCATCGCCGTCGGGGTGCTGAAGCAAGTCCTCCTCGCACTGGACGTCGCCCACCAGCGTGGCGTGATCCACCGGGACCTCAAGCCGGACAACGTGCTCCTGGGAGAGAAGGTGGGCGCAAACACCCTCCCATGGGTGCGGGTGACCGACTTCGGCATCGCCAAGGTGTTCGGCGGGGTCGGCAGCCGCCTCACCCGGCTCGGCGCCTTCGTCGGGACCCCCGAGTACGCCGCACCCGAGCAGTTCGAGGGGATGACCCCCACTCCGGCCACCGACGTGTACGCTGCGGGCGCGCTGCTCTACTACCTGCTTTGCGGCACCCAACCGGTGCAGTTCACCCAACGGATGGACATCGAGCAATGCTACGAGGAGTTGCTCGACCAGATCCCGCCCAAGCTCCCCGAGCAGGAAGGGCCACCGGGGCCGTGGGCGCTCGCCCAGCGGGTGCTCGACCAGACCATGCACCCCAGGCAGGGGGACCGGTGGACGGTCCAGCAGATCCTCTCCCACATCTCTCCGTTGGCCCCGTCCGAGGGGCCGAGGCGCCCGACCCGGGTGCCCGCCACCTTCGCCTTCGAGGCGCCCCCCCCTCCAGACGTCCTGGAGGCCGACGGCGCCCCGACGGTGCCACCGAGCGAGGATGGCCGACGCCCGGCGTCCCCACCCCACGACGAGCCGCACCCACCCCCAAATCCAGATTCCCACGAGGAGGAGCGTGCGCCCCTGGAGCGCACCCCACAGGAACCCGGGAGACGCGGCGGGGTGCTGGGAGCAGCCGGGTTGGTGCTGGTGCTGGTCGTCGGGGGGACGATCTCGGTGATGCTCCTCGCGGTGGGCGCATGGGCCATGGGGTGGTTCGGGCCCGCCACAAGCCTGCCGGACACCACGGTCCCGGTACAACTCCCCGCCGTGGAGGTCACCGGGACGACCCGTGTCGTGGAGGGGTCGCCCGCCGAGGTCCGGTCCATTGATGGCGCGCTGAGGGCGGCCGCAAAGGACCTGGCAATGCTGTGCCACCCGAAGGAGGACGTCCCCCTGGCGTTGGTGGTGGAGCCGACCGGAGCCGTGCGCACTGCCACCGCGGACCCCCGTGTACTCGCGAAGGACGAGGGCGCCCGTTGCGTGGAGAGCGCGGTGAAGAAGCTGTCCCTGCCCCGAAGCGGGAAGGAGCCGATCCGGGTGCGGGTCACCATACCCTTCTAGACTGAAGTTCCCTCGATCAAAACAGCGATAGTCTGGTTTCATCCGCCACTGCACGCTTGAACGCTGCAAACGGTTCTGGCTACGCCAGGCGCACGCCGGCCGCCTCGAACACCC
>JAFDJI010000290.1 GCA_019307545.1 Deltaproteobacteria bacterium
CCGCCCCGGAGGCGCCGACGATGCCCTGGATGCGTCTGGCGTCAGTGCGACGGGGATCTCCGTCGACAGCGCCACCGCCACCTCGGTGGTGCTGATCGCCGACGCCGGTACCACCTCGGGTGGCAACTTCAAGATCGCCGTCCAGCAGCTCCGGTGGGTCGATTCCACCATCGGTGGCGACCTCTCCGACCGCTCGATCTCCTTCGTGGTCAATGACGGCACCGGAGATGGCCCCGCCTCGAGCACCACCCTGTCCATCACCGACCTCGACTTCGCCCCGGAACTGGACCTGAACGGCGCTGGCGGCGGCACCACCAATGGCTACATCGTCAGCGAGAACCACGCGGCGTTCGACCTGGTGCCCGCGGCGACCGTGGTCGACATCGACAGCAACATCGCATCACTGACGATCACCCTCACCAACCCGCTCGACGGCAGTGACGAGGCGCTCACCTGGACGGACTCCGGAAACGTCACGGGCAGCTACGCCAGCCACGTCCTGTCGCTCACCGGCTCGGACACCCCGGCGGTCTACCAGACCGTGCTGCGCTCGGTGCAGTACCGGAACACCAGCGAGGACCCCGACGGGACCCAGCGGGTCATCGAGTACATAGCCAACGACGGCATCGCCGACAGCAACGAGCCGTGGACCCATGTGACCACCAATGCCGTCAACGACGATCCGATCGTCGAGCTCGACCCGCCCGCCGTGGACTACACCGGCACGTTCACCGAGGACGGCGGCGCGGTGGCGGTCATGGCCGTGGACGCCATCATCGACGATGTCGATGACGCCACCCTGCCGGTGGCCTGGGTCTACGGCATCCTCGGCCCTGATGAGAGCCTGACCGCGGACACCACCGCCACCAGCATCGTCGCCACCATGGAGGGGGATGGCGATCTGAAGCTCACCGGCCCCGATACCCCGGCGAACTTCCAGAAGGTGCTCCGCACGGTCACCTACGACAGCACCGACCAGAGCCCGCCCGACCAGGTGACGTTCACGGTCCACGTGCGTGACACCGACAACAAGATCACCGCCGCCGACATCACCCTCGACGTGATTCAGGATCCCGACGCGCCGACGCTCGACCTCGACACCCAATCCCCAGGCACCGGGTCGGAGGTCACCTTCACCGAGGGTGACCCGTCGGCCCATGTGGCCCAATACGCCACCATCGACGACATCGACAGCACCAACCTGTCGTCGTTGACCCTCACCCTGACCAACCCCCTCGACGGCGCGGACGAGGAGATCTGGATTGCCGGCCCCAACATCACGGTCTCGGGCGACACCCACGCGATCACCCTGAGCGGCGCCTTCCATGTGAGCACCTACAAGGGTGATCTCTCCAGCCTGTACTACAAGAACGACAGCGAGGCCCCCGACGAGACCCAGCGGATGATCGAGGTCCAGGCCACCGACTCCGACGGCATCTCGTCCGTCACAACCACCGCACTCGTGAATGTCGTCGGCTCCGTCGACCCGCCGGTCGTCGACCTCAACGGCGCCGCTGGTGGCATCAATGCGCCGGGCATCCAGTACTACGAGGATGACGTCGACACGGCCCTTCTCACCACCGACGTCACCCTGAGCGACATCGACCACACACAGTGGCAGCGCATCACCATCTACGAGCAGACCGTGTTGGGGATGAGCTTCACCCTCGACGCCACCCCGGTCGGCGACGTCACCCTCGACAGCCAGGACGGCGGCAGGACCCTGGTCCTGCAAGGTCCGGCGTCCCTGACCGACCTCGAGTCCACCCTGGAGTCGCTCACCTTCACCCTGCACGAGGACGACCCCTGGGAGACGTTCCTGTCCCTGGTGGTGGAAGCCGACGACGGCGACACCACCCGCGATGCCATCGCCCAGGTCACCATCTACGAGGTGAACGACCTCCCCGAGGTCGACCTCGACGGCGTTGGCACCGCCGACACCTTCGCGGTGACCTGGACCGAAGGCGACGCCCCCGTCGTGCTCGCTCCGGCCCCCACGATCACCGACCCCGACGACACCACGCTGACCAAGCTCATCGTGGTGCTCACCAACCCGGAGACCGGCGATTGGCTCGAGTCGGGCAGCCACTGGTTCGACGGCACCGACCTCGACATCAGTGCCCTGGCTACCCTGGCTGATTACGAGACCGCGCTCGGGGCCACCACCTTCGAGGTCACCGGTGACGACCCGGTGGCAGGCGTGCGCACCATCGAGGTGTACGGACGCAACGGCGCGGACATCGGCCCCACGGTCTCGGGCACCGTCACCGTGGTGGCCGCAAACGACCCGCCCTTCGTCGACCTCGACGACCTGGACCCCGAGACCACCGATTGGGCAGCCGCGTTCCAGGAGGGCGACGCTCCGGTGAAGGTGTCTCGGAACCAACTGGAGATCTCAGACCCCGACGACACCGCGATCGAGGAGATGACGGTGGTGATCACCAACATCTCCGAAGCGGGAGAGGAGATCCTGGACGCCGACGTCGCCGCCACCGCGGTGTCGCTTGCCGGAGATGGCACCTCGACTCTGACCCTGACCGGCCCCACCTCGATAGCCGACTTCGAGACCGTGCTCGCCACCATTACCTACGAGCACACCGGAGAGGCACCCACCGAGGGCGACCGTACCGTCACCGTCACCGTCGACGACGGGGACGCCACCGCCAGCGCCGACTCGGTGATCACCGTCACGGGCGACAACGATGTGCCGGTGATGGACCTCGACACCGGCAACGCGGGGGTCGACGTCACCTTCACAACCACCGAGGGCGACGGCACCGTGGACCTGATCGGCTCGGCGGTGTCCCTGTCCGACCTCGACGACACCCACTTCGAGCAGATCGAGATCTCGCTGGCCGCGGCCTCCACCGCCACGTTCGCGCTCGCCGCCACGGCCACCGGCGGGATCACGGTCACCACCCAGGACGCCGGGCGCGGTCTGCTGCTGTCCGGCCCCGCCACCCTGGCCGACTTCGACGCGGTGCTCGAGTCCGTGACCTTCACCATGGACGACGAGGACCCACCGGACCTGCTCTTCGATCTCGACGTGATCGCCAGCGACGGTGACGACGTCGTGCTCGCCCAGGTCCACGCGACCCTGACCGCGGTGAACGACCTGCCCGAGGTCGACCTCGACGGCGTCGGCACCGACGACACCTTCGCGGTGACCTGGACCGAGGGTGGAGCCGCCGTCGCCCTGGCCCCTGCGGTGACGATCGCCGATCTCGACGACGGTTCGCTCGCCGAGGTGCAGGTCACTCTCACCAACCCTGAGAGCGACGACAGACTGCTCACCGGGGAGACATCGAGTTGGTCCAGCGGCACGCTCCGCATCCAGGGTGCGCGCTCCCTGGCGGATTATGCGTCGGTCCTGGCGGGAGTCACCTTCGAGTCGCAGACCGAGGACCCGGTCACCGGGGTGCGCGACGTCGAGGTCATCGTCAAGGACCTGAGCGGCGGGTGGAGCAGTCCGGTCGCGGGCACGATCACCGTGGTGCCGACCAACGATGCTCCGCTGGTCGATCTGGACTCCGACGTTGGAGGCACCGACCACGCGACCACCTTCGAAGAGGGTGACCCGCCCGTGCGCCTCTACTACGGGGTGATCTCGGATGTCGACGACACCCAGTTCGTGGGCGTCACCGTCGTGATCACCGACGTGCAGGAGATGGGCGACGAGGTGCTCGCCGCCGACACCGGGGCCACTGCGATCTCGTCCGACTGGGATTCGTCGTCGTCCACCCTGTCCCTGACCGGTGCGGCCGACCTGGCGGACTACCAGAGCGTCCTCGACGCGCTGACCTACGTGCACGCCGGCGAAGACCCCACCGAGGGCGATCGGCACGTCACCGTCACCGTCGACGACGGTGAGGACACGGCTACCGCGACCGCCACCGTGGCGATCACCGCGGTCAACGACGCACCGCTCATGGACCTCGACATCGGCACCGAGGGTGTCGGCGTCGCGTTCAGCTACACCGAGAACGACGGCACCGTGGACCTGATCGGGTCAGCGGTCTCCCTGTCCGACGTCGACGACACCCACTTCGCGGAGGTCGAGATCTCCCTGACCGTGGCCTCCACCCTCGCGTTTGCGCTCGACGCCACGGCCACCGGGGGGATCATCGTCACCCCCCAGGACAGCGGGCGCGGTCTGCTGCTGTCCGGCCCCGCCACCCTGGCCGACTTCGACGCCGTGCTCGAGTCCGTCACCTTCACCATGGACGACGACGACCCTCCGGACCTGCTGTTCGACTTCGACGTGATCGCAAGCGATGGCGACGCTGTGGTGTTGGCGCAGGTCCATGCGACCTTGACCGCGGTGAACGACCTGCCGGAGGTGGACCTCGACGGCGCTGGTACCGACGACGCCTTCGCGGTGACCTGGACCGAGGGTGACGCGGCCGTCACCCTGGCTCCCGCGGTGACGATCTCCGATCTCGACCACGATTCGCTGAACGAGGTGAAGGTCACCCTCACCGACGTCTAGAGCGGCGACAGACTGCTCACGGACAAGGGCTCGAGCTGGATCGACGGCACGCTCCGCATTCAGGGCACGCGCTCCGTGGCTGCCTATGCAGCGGTGCTCGCCGGAATCACCTACGTGGCGCAGACCGAGGATCCGGTCGGCGGCGTGCGCAACGTCGAGGTCATCGTCAAGGACCCGAGCGGCGGTTGGAGCGACCCGGTCGCGGGCACCCTCACCGTGGTGGCGGTCAACGACGTACCCGTGGTCGACCTCGATATCGGCTCCGGAGGTAGCGACTTCGCGACCGGGTTCCTCGAGGGGCAACTGCCAGAGCGCCTCTACTACGGCGCCATCTCGGACCTCGACGACACCCAACTCGTGGGGGTCACCGTGGTGATCACCGACGTGCAGGACGTGGGGGACGAGGTGCTCGCCGCCGACACAGGGAACACCCCGATCTCCTCCGATTGGGATGCGTCATCGGCCACCCTGACCCTGACCGGATCGGCCGACCTGGTGGACTACCAGAGCGTATTGGGCTCGCTGACCTACGCGCACCCCAGCGAAGACCCCACCGAGGGTGATCGGCACGTCACCGTCACCGTCGACGACGGCCAGGACACCGCCACCGCCACTGCGACGGTCACAGTTGCTGCGGTCAACGACGAGCCGGTGGCCGATCTGAACGGCTCCGGCGACGGGCGGGACTACCTGACCCAGTTCACAGAGGGCGCAGGCCCGATCTCGGCTTTCGCAGACGAAGCTGCCGTGGTGGACCCCGACGCCGCCTCCCTGGACTGGATGACCATGTACATCACCCAGACCATCGACACCTCCGAGGAGGGGCTCTCCTGGGACCTCGGCGGTACCGCCGTCTCCGCCACCGGCGACGCCCAGTCGGTGAGCTTCGACGGGCCGGCTTCGGTCGCCGACTTCACCGCAGTGCTGGACTCCATCGCCTACGACCACACCGGCGACCCGTCGGCCTCCCTGGTTCGCTGGGTGAAGGTGCAGGTCTCGGACGGCGTGGACACCGGGCCCCTGAGCACCGCTGTGATCACCAATGCCTCGAAC
>JAFDJI010000991.1 GCA_019307545.1 Deltaproteobacteria bacterium
TGAACGTCGGATGTGAGGCCTGCCATGGACCCGGGGGCCCCCATGACGGCGTGTTGACCGACGCAACCGAGTCCTGTTCTGGCTGTCACGACCCGAAGCACGCCATCGCGTTCTCCTACGCGAAGGGCCTCCCACACATCGACCACTTCCGCTCCAACGGTATGGACGACCAGACCTGGTACGAACGGCGACGAAAGCTGGTGGACGGCACCTTGCCCCACGACCTGCTCGCTTTCGACGAGGGGGCACAGGTGGGGGCGGCTGCATGTGCGTCGTGTCACGAAGCCCAGCACACGGCGTGGAAGGGATCTGCCCATGCGTCGGCCATGGCCACCCTGGCGACCGAAGAGGCCCGGGCGCACGCGGCCGATGCCCCGACCAACGTGGCCTGTGTTCGCTGCCACGCCACCGCCGACGCCTCCGGGCCCCCACCCTCCGAACTGAGCCGATTCCGCCTCGAGGACGGCGTGGGTTGCGAGTCCTGTCACGGCCCGGGGGAGGCCCATGTGGCCGCCGAGGGCGGGGTGGGCAACATCGAAGCGCTGGGGGACGACTGCCCGGTCTGCGTGCTGGAGGCGTTGTGCACCCGGTGCCATACCGCCGAGTGGGACCCGGACTGGGACTTGTCGCAGCGGATGGAGCAGGTGCGGCACGGCATGCCTGGCGCCGCGTCCGAGGAGGGCGATCAGGTCGACGAGGTCGAATCGGGATCCAGGTAGGGCAGACACACCTGGAAGGTGGCCCCCCCGCCCGGGACCGACAGGACCTGGATGCGTCCCCCGTGCTCGTCAGCGGTCTTGCTGACCTGGGCCAGGCCGAGGCCGGTCCCCCGTTTTCCCTTGGTGGAGAAGAACGGCTCGAACACCCGATCCCGAAGATGGGGCGGGATCCCCGGCCCGTTGTCCGTGACCTCGAGCACGAGGGTTTCTCGGTCCGCGTCCCACCGAGTCCGCACGCGTACCCGTCTGTTCGCCACGTCGGGATCATCCACGGCGTCCAGCGCATTCGACACCAGGTTCGTCACGATCTCGTAGATCAACCCGGGGTCGAGGAGGGCTGCGGGCACGGTGTCGTCGAGGTCCGGATCCAACGTCGCCCCGATCCGGGCGGCCCGCTCGGACTCCCCCTCCACCACCTGTGCCACCACCGCGTTCAGGTCCACCCGGGAGCGCTCCGGCCTGCGCGCCTTGGCGATGGAGAGCATGTCCAGGACCAGCCGAGTGATCCTGTCGTTGGCGCGCTTCATCAGTGGCCACGCCCCCGCGACGGCTTCCAGGTCGTCCTGCTCCAAGCCGTGTTCGATCAGCCAGGCCGACCCCTGCCACTGGCTGAGGATGTTGTTGATGTGGTGTGCGAGCCCGGCTGCGACGTTTCCGAGGGCGGCCAGACGCTCCGCCTGGATCTTGTCCCGAATGAGGTGGGTGTTCTCGATCAGCACCGCCGCCTGCTCTGCCATGACCTCCAGGATCTTCGCGTCCAGCGCGTCGAACTCACCCGTGTGCCTGTTCAGTACCTCCAGGACCCCAATGAGCCTGCCCTTGCGAAGCATGGGTGTGGCGACCAGGTTCCGCGTCACGTAGTCCGTCCCCTGGAGCTTGAGGTGGCGGCTGTCCGTGGGGGCGTCGTTGACGATGAGGGTCTCCCGGCGCTCGGCCGCCATTCCCGCGATGCCCTGGCCCAGGGGCACCCGGTACGCTCGCACCGCCTCGTCTCCACCGACAACCACCTCGAAGTAGAGGTCGTTGCGGTCCTCGTCGTAGAGAAAGAGGGAGCTCGCGCCGCAGTCCAGGATCTCCTTGGACTCCTCCATGATCGAGTGGAGGGCTTCTACGAGGCGTTCTCGTGACTCGGAGTGCGTCGCGACCCCCATGCCCACGAGGAGTATAGGGATTGCCCATCCGAGGCAACAACGGGGGGAATCCGGACTGCTCCGTGCTAGAGTCCGCTATCCCGCGGCCGCGATCGAATGCACGAACGAGAGACGTTCACCACGGCACGCGCGTCGGCTCCCACTGGCCGACGGTCGCCCCGGATCCTCCGACAGGTGGTCCTCGCCGCCGTGGTGGTGTCTCTGCACCTGGCGGGGGTCTTCGACGCCTCCGACCGCGCGATCACCGCGAGCTTGGACGCGCTCGAGCCGCCCCCGGACAGGGAGGCTGCTCCCCTTCTCCTCGCCATCGATTCGCCGAGCGTGGAGCAACTCGGACCGCCTCCGTGGTCCACGGGGACCTGGGTCCGGATTGCCACGGCCCTCCGCGGCGCGGGGTTCGCGGAGGCCTGGCTGGTGGACCCCTGGACCTCGGTCACGACGGGGGAGGCACCACCGCCGGGGTCTGGACCGGCCGCGACGCTCCACGTGCCGCGCCTCTTGTTCGAGAACCCCGAGGCGCCCGGCCTCCCCCAGGCGCTCGAACCCCTCGACATCCTCCCCTTCTCCCGGTGGGACGACCAACTTTCGCTGCCCGCCCATCGGGACG
>JAFDJI010000992.1 GCA_019307545.1 Deltaproteobacteria bacterium
CAGGTGCGCCTTGATGTCGTCGCTGCCGAAGCCCTCCCAGCTGCCCTTGGGGAGGAAGTCGAACACGTCGTCGCCGTGGTCGTCGGCGTAGAGCTGGATCGCGGTGAGGATGACTTCCATCACCGCGGCCACGCACATGGTCCGGGCGCCGCCGGTGCGGGGGATGACGCCGAAGGAGCCGTACTCGATGTCGTGGGTCAGGACCGCCGAGTCGTAGCCGAGGATCCCGTACTCCGCGTAGAGATAATCCACCGCCTCGAGGATGTAGTCGTTGAAGTAGTCGTCCTCGTCGATGCTGTCGGCGCGGGCCTGCACCATCAGGGTGTACTCCCCGGCGTTCCCGTCACCGCCGTAGGTGTCCACCGCGATCCAGTAGGTGCCGGGCTCGAGCACCGTGCCCACCCAGATGTCGTCGCGATCCACCGCACGGGCCGGGTCGAGCCGGTCGAGCACATGGACGTCGATGTCGACGAAGTCGGGCTCCGGGGCGATGATTTCAGCGTGGAACCGGACGCGCTCGTCCACCTCGAACTCGTAGAGGATCTCCGGCCCGGACTGGTTGGCGGAGAACGGGGGATAGGGATCTCCGGCCCGGACTGGTTGGCGGAGAACGGGGGATAGGCGTCGATGTCGCTGGAGAAGCTGTCTCGGGTGTCGGCGGTGTCGGTGAAGAAGTACGGCAGGGCCAGGGGACCCGGGGCGAGCGGGATGGGGTCGTCCACGGTGCCATCGGCGAGGGGCCGAATGGAGACATCGAGGGTGTAGGGCCCGGTCAGGGGCACCCCATCGTCGACGTAGGTGTCCACGACCAGGAAGTAGGTCCCGGCCTCCAGGTGGGTGGAGACCGCGTAGTGGGCGCGGTCGATGACCGAGGCGGGGTCGGTGCTGGTCAACAGATGGATGTCGTTGTCCACCCCAGAGGGCTCGGGGTAGGCCAGCGACGCGCGAATGCTCACCGGGCCGTCGACCTCGAAGGTGTAGAAGTACTCGGGGCCGGACTCGTCCTGGGGGTAGGGCGGGTAGAGGTCGATGCGGTCGGAAGGGGCGTCGGTGGTGTCGCGGGCATCGGCGTACTGGGCAAATCCGTCTTGGACAGGGATCACGAAGGGGTTTTCCGCGGTGCCGTCCTCCACGGGCGTGGTGGGGTCGTCGACGGGGTCGTCGCCCGTGTCGTCGTCGGGGCGGACCATGGTGAACCCCACGAACGAGGAGGGCGCGCAGGCAGAGAGGAGGAGGACCAGGAGCAAACCGCGCACGTCGCCTCCGAGGTCGGGGGAACGGCAAGATACAGGGGACCCGCCCCGGGGTACAAGTCGCTCCCGCAGTTCTCAAGATTCCTTTGCATTCCCAAGTGATGGGATCATCAGAAATCCCGATATGTCATCCCCCGGCAGGACCTCATGCGACCCTTCCGAACCACACTGCCCGCCCTGCTCGCCGCCTTCGCCCTGGTCGGGTGCGACCCGGGGTGCGACGCCGCCGACGATCTCGCCCCGGACACCCTCACCATGGAGTTGAACGACGCTCCGTGGACCGCGGCCAACCCCACCTGGCAGGTCTCGGCGACCGGGGTGCAGATCAACACCTCTCCGGTGGCTGGGTGGCGGCTGTCGATGGTGGGGCAGGAGACGCCCAATGGCACCGACGTGCCCACCCTGATCGAGGACGGCGACCTGCCCATCTACGTCAAGCTGGGCAGCAGCCAGGACGGTGGCTGGGGCCTGCTCTACCCCGAAGAGGGAGACACCTTCTCCACCGAGTACGGCCACGGCGGGTTCCTCAAGTTCTCCCGCCTCCGCGGGCGCGAGTTGTACGGCTGCTTCGCCTTCGACGCCAACGACCAGCGCGACGAGGCAGACACGCGCAAGGGTCTGTTCCGGCTGTCCGAGGTGGGCTTGGAGTAGCCGTCTGGCCAGGCAGACCCGCGACACCCAATCCACGAGAGAAACCATGGCGCAGATCTTCGAGCAGACCCGCATCGGCACCTTGACACTCCCGAACCGCCTGGTTCGCTCGGCGACCTGGGAGGCGATGGCCGAGCACGACGGGACGGTGACCCCGCGGCTGGTCGAGGTCTACGAGGCGCTCGCCGCCGGGGGCGTGGGGCTGGTCATCTCCAGCTACATCACCGTCCACCCCCAAGGACGGCAGAACCCCGACCAGATCGGCGGTCACGAGGACGCCCACATGGAAGGGCTCTCCCGGATCGCCAAGGCGGTGCATGCCCACGGCCGCCCGATCGTCGGTCAGATCGTGCACTGCGGGGGCCAGTCCCAGCGGAAGGCCATGGGCGGGCTCGACCCCCTGGCGCCGAGCGCGGTGA
>JAFDJI010000291.1 GCA_019307545.1 Deltaproteobacteria bacterium
AGCGACAACTACGAACGCACCCAGGTTCCAGGGGTCCTTCTGCCACCCATGTCCCTGGACAGGTTGGCACCCATGTGCCCGGTCTGAAGTGTCACCTATGTGCCGGCTTGCACACCCTGCTCCGCCTGCGAAAGGGTAACTTCGACCCTGCTCCGCTTGCGAATGGGTAGCCTCGACCCTACTCTGCCGGCGCCTGACTTCGCATCGCGGTGGATGGTTGACGGATCCAGCAATCCCCCCTCCGCGAGTGGATCCGAGCAGTCCGACCCACCCCACCGCAATTGGCACCGTGCCATCCCACCCGTCCATACCGGGAGTAGCCACCTGCGAACCCACCCGTTCAGCGCGATGAAGCCGGGCGCCGCAGAGGAGCCCGGCGTCAGTGACGCCGTGACTCGCTGTTCCGGATGCTCCCGCCCTACCGAGATGTGATCTAGTGCGCCGTTCCGCTTTCGAGGCTTTCGGGCGTCCACGTGCCTGCCGGCCCGTGCTCCGGTACCAAGACCACTTCCAGGGTTCGCCGCGGCTTGTCTCCGACGGCCTCCGACGGGTTTCCGACCACGTCGGTCAAGTAGTTCGTTTCGCGGATGAGTCGGCGCGTCACAGCAAACTCCATGGTCCGGTAGCCCGGGGTACTCACCTGCACCCGGCGTCGGGCCAGCGGTTTCCACCTGAAGTCCACCTCCTGCGGAAGCACCACGGTCTCCCCGGTCGGCAGGGTCATCAGCGCGCCAGGCGGCCTGGAGATCACCTCCACCTTGTAGGCGCATGCGTTGCATCCGAGCAGCACGAGAAGGACCAGAGCCCGGCCGTACGTCACCACACGTCCCAACTGTTCTTGAGCCGAACCATGAGCTGCCCGCTCTCCACCCGCAGATCGCGGGTGTTGGCGAGCATCCGGGCGGCGCGCTCGTCTGGCACCCGATCGGCGTTGAGGCGCAGCGATCGACCACCTACCCAACGCGTGATGTCAGCCCCTCCCACCACCAGATGCTCCGGCGTGACCATCACCAACCCGTTCCTGCCGGCCACCTCTCCCCGGAAATCCACGTTGTAACAGCCACCCTCGCTGGGAACCGCGACACGGGCCAGGGTCAGGTCTCCAACGAACTGGGCCTGCATTCGGAAGTTGGTCCGCTCGCCGAACATGAAGGTCACCTCTTCCCCCGTCAGCGCTAGCTCCGCTTCTGGCGCAGGCGTGCGTTGGTAGGCGTGCAGTCGCCCGCGCAGGGAGAGAAGGTCGGCCATGGTGGGGTCGACGTCGGGCCAGGTCTCGCACTCCTCGGACCAGGCGAGTCGATGGAGCCAACTCACGTACAGGGCCAGCGTGATGAGCACCACCGCCAACAGGGCCGCTGCGGCCTGCAGCACCCGGCTCCGGAGCGCGGCACGCAGCACCTCTCCTGTGCTGGGACCCGAGTGCCGCGGCGCTCCGATCAGGTCGAACATCAGGCTGGCGGCTCCCTGACAGGCATTCTTGCCCCGTGCTGAAAGGCGCTTGGCCCCGTCGGCGAGCTAGAACGGGATGTCGTCGTCGGGTGCGGGACCACCCCCACCATAGCCGCCGCCTTCGGATTGGGGCGGCCCGTCACCAGCGCCGCGACTTCCGCCGCCTGCGGCGCCACCGGTGCCACGGCCCCCCAAGAAGCGCACCTGGTCGGAGACCACTTCGGTGGTGTACTGGTCGTGGCCTTCGCGGTTCTGCCACTTGCGCGTCCGCAGGCGCCCCTCGACGTAGATCTGGCTGCCCTTGTGCAGGTAGCGCGTGACGTTCTCGGCGGTTCGCCCGAAGCACACCACCCGGTGCCACTCGGTGTGATCCCCCCAGTTGCCGTCGCGGTCCTTGACACGTTCGTTGGTGGCGATGCGGAGATTGCTCACCACCGTTCCCGACGCAGCAGTGCGGGTCTCGGGATCGGCACCGAGGTTCCCCACGAGAATGACCTTGTTGATCATGGTCCCCTCCCTGGATGTGGCGTTCCTCATAACGTCTATGCCAGGGAGCGTGACACTGGCGGTGCCTGATTTCCCGCGGCACCGCTCGATCAGGGGACGGGCATCACCGCGTGTGCCCGGCCTCCGCCGCGCTGGATCGTGATCAGGACCATGCCCGGTTCCTGCCCCGAGAGCTGCTCTTGGAGCACCTCCAATCCAGTTACCGGGTGGCCCGACATCTCCAGCAGGAGGTCGCCGGTCTTCAAGCCGAGCCTGTAAGCCGGACTGTGCGGGTCGATTCGTACCACGAGCAAGCCCCGATCCTGGCCCACTCCGAAGTGAGCGCGGAGTGCGTCCTCGGGGTTGGCCAGGAACATCCCGCCCCAGTACACCGCGTCATCGGGGAGATCCTCCAGCCCCACCCCCATGTCGTGCTCTTCCCCGGTGACGACCACGATCTCGACCCGGCGCTGGTCTCGCGTGGCCACGAACCGTAGCGCCGTCCCAACCTCCCGGACCAGCACGAGCGACTTCAGCGCGCCCTCGGAAGGGATGGCCTCCCCATCGACCTCCACCACGATGTCGCCTCTTCGCAGACCCGCGCGCTCCGAGGGGCTGTCGGGGATGACCCGGAGCACTTCCGCGCCGTGCAGGGTCGGGTCGCCATCCACCTCGGAGACGGTCCGCGTCACCAGTCCAACCCAACTCCTGGATACCCGACCGCGCCGATCCAGGTCCTCCACCACCCGGCGCACCAGGTTCGCGGGGATGGCGAAGGAGATGCCGGAGTTCTGGTCCACGTTCGGGGCGTAGATGGCGGTGTTGATACCGATCACCTCCCCGTTCAGGTCCAGGAGAGGGCCCCCGGAGCTTCCGGGGTTCACGGCAGCGTCGGTCTGGAGGTAGTCCTGGATCTCCCGCTCATCCATTCCGCGGCGTTCCGTGGCGGAGATGATGCCCATGGTGACGGTGGACTGGAACTCGAAGGGGTTGCCCACGGCCAACACCACGTCACCGACCCGCACTTGCGAGGAGTCGCCCAGGGGCAGCCAGGGGAAGGGGCCCTCGGCGTCGATTTGGAGAATGGCGACATCGGTGCGCGGGTCAGAGCCCACCACCCGCGCGGGGAGGCGGCGTTGATCCGAGAGCACGAGCGTTACCCCCACGGCCCCGTTCACCACGTGGGCGTTGGTGATGACCCGACCGTCCGGTGCGACGATCACCCCCGACCCACTCGCTTCGCCCTCGCCCCAGGCCCTCCCCAGACGCGGAAGCCCCAGGTCGTGAACGAGCTCCTGCAGCTCCGGGCAGAGGGGACGCTGTCGATCCACCTGCACCAGGACCACGGCCGGAATGGCCCGCTCGGCGAGATCCGCAAGCACTGCTCCGGTGGCGCGGCTGTCGGGTCGGGCCGCGGCTGGGGCGACCCCGGGAACCACGAGCAGGAGCCCAGCAAGGGCCAGGAAGGGCAACCACCACCACATGTCGCCCATTATCGCGCGTCAGCAGAGACCAGGGTAGGTGAAACAAGGCAGCGTCCACACGCGTATCTGGAGGTGCGGGAACTCCTGTGCCCGTTTGCGTGTCTCTCTTGGGGGAGCATCGATGCAGAAGATCACCAGACAAGACGTCATCGACGCGCTGGCCGTCCACGAGGCCGACTCCTTGCGCGCCGTTCTGGTAGGGGCGCACGTGGAGCAGGGCGAGGAGCAGTCCCCGCATGACCTCGCCGAGCGCATCGCCACCACCCTGTGGTGGAACTACTGCACCCCGCTCGGGTACGTTGCCAACCAGACCTCGCTGGACGATATCGTCGACCACGTCGCGCGAAAGCTCCAGCTGGCCGGCGCGCTGACAGATGGGGACGCGTGGAGTCGCCTGCGTCAGCTCACCCAGCTCGTCTTGCGAGAACCCGCACCCGCGGCGCTCGAAGATCTCGACCCCAAGGTGCGCGCCCGCCTGGTCCCGTCATGGAAGCGCACCGCGGTGTACGCCAGCGGTGCGACGGGGTCTTTCGGCGCAATGGCGGTCGGAAAGGGCGTCGTGTATGTGAGCCGCACCCAGCTCGGCCGCCTGCTCCCGTACCTTCCCCACGTCGGACCCTGGGTGCGCACGATCTACCGGGGCGGCGGCGCGGCCGCCGTCGTGGGGGGACCGGCCGGAATCGCCCTGTCGATCCTCACGGCCAACAACGCCCTCGGCACCAACTACCAGCGGCTGGTCCCGCTGCTGCTGGGCATTGGGGCCCTCGGCGTCGCTGCCGTCCAAGAAGCGGTCGAAGTCCCACCAACTGACGAACAGCGACCCGCGGACGCATAGCGACCACGCCGCCGAGCCCGGTTCAGCGGCGATCGCCGCGGCGCACTGCGGGAACGCCGTGGGACTCGGCGATCTTGTCGTAGTAGTCGATGACCTGGCGTACGTAGTTGCGCTTCTCGCGGTAACCCCCGGGGTAGAAGCTCCGCTTGAACCCGTGGAGCACCACGTTGCGTACCTCTGCGGGGGTGAGCTGGAAGGCCTCGCACACCAGGCTGAGCTCCCGCGCCACCGTCGTGCTGGACACCAGCCGGTTGTCCGTGCACAGGGTCACCGAGAGGCGCTCCTGGACCATCCGGCCGAAGGGGTGATCTTCGACCCGGCGCAATTCCGGCATCGTCTGCATGTTGGAGGTGATGCACACCTCCAGGGTGATCCGCCGGTCGGCGATGTACTCCGAGAGCTGCCGCACGTATCGATGGGGGTCGCCTTCTGACTGCACCTCGTCGACTGCGAACAGGTGGGTACCGTGCCCGATGCGGTCGGCGTGGAGCTTGGTGATGGCCTGGAAGATGCTCTCGGGGCCGTAGGCCTCGCCAGCGTGCACGGTCTTCTTCAGGAAGTGCTTATGGACGTAGTCATAGGCCTCGACGTGGTCGGACGCAGGGTGGCCAGCTTCGGCACCGGCGAGGTCGAAGGCCACCACCGGGATCCCGAGGCGATCCCGCGCATCCACCACCGTGCGAGCGAGGGAGAGGGAGGCCACGCCGTACACTTGCTTGGCGGGCCACCCGGGGAGCACGGTGAGGAGGTCATGGTAGTAGGGGCTGAATGCGCCACTGAACACCCGGAGCGCGCACGCGATGAGCCCGTACCGGAATGGGGGCTCCCCATGCTCGCGGACGGCCTCGGTAATCTCGTGCTCGCGGCGGACTCGTTCGAGCCCCCGATCCACCGCTTGGAGTACCCGCGCGACGCCCATTCCCTCCCGGACATGCAACTGGGGAGCGAAGCGCACCTCCACGTAGCGCACGCCCTCCTTCAGGCAGCTCCAGCCCAGCTCGTAGGCCACCCGCTCCAGCGCCTCTTCGTCGGCGAGCACGCAACTGGTGTAGGCGAAGCCGTGCAGGTAGTCGGGCAGGTCGCGGTAGTGCTCCTTGAAGACCTGCTCGCGCAGGCCCTCCTCGGTGTAGGAGGGGAGCTTGACGTCACGCTCCTTGGCCAACTCGATCAGGGTCGAAAGCTCCATCGACCCGTCCAGGTGGCAATGGAGATCGGTCTTCGGAAGGGCGACCAGAAGCTCGCACTGCCCTGAACCTGGCACCAGCATGCACGGGGGAGTCCGGTATCCCGGCCCTCGCAGCTTTCTGCGCACATCCCCAATCCCCCTCTTGAAAGGTGTGCACGGCATTGCTACCCATCGTTCAGACCCGGACGGAGGCCAAGGTGCAGCTTCCCCTCAACATCCGCGACAGCCTCGTCGAAGACCTGGACGACATGCTCGAAGCCTACGCAAACGACCCCGACGCCGAGGCGGTGGTCCGCTACCTGCTCGAGCAGTTGGGATCCTCGCCGACGAGGAGGGCATCGACGATGTCTTGTCCCTACTGGAGGACGACGCGTCGTTGGAGGTACCTTTGCCAGAGGTACTGGAATCTGAGATGGCCTCCAACGACGAGTTCAAGTTCACCGGTGAGGAAGTGGTCTCCCTTGTGGAACGCCTCTGCGAGATCGAGTGGGAGAACGGCGAGGACCTCGACGACGAGACCGACGAGGACCTCGACGATGAGACCGACGACGACCTCGATGATGAGACCGACGACGATCTGTAGTCTCCCACCGGAAACGTCCCGCGCCTGGCGCCGTTGTGCCCGTATTCGAGACGAGGGATTGGCGGCT
>JAFDJI010000292.1 GCA_019307545.1 Deltaproteobacteria bacterium
ACCTTCACCCGCAGGACGCTGCCCCCCGCCGTCAACGGAGCGGTGCGCCTCGAAGCCGCTTCGTCGGACTCTCCTGACGGACAAAGCCACGTTTTCGCGCATCCGCACGACGCGCCTGACGCGACTTCCATATGCGGGATGCCTCGCCGCACCCCAAGCCTCCTTCTCCCCTACCTCGGAGAAACCTCTTGAACGCCCTATCCCCGCTACGGCCAGGGAGCAGATCCGCACCACCCGCAGAGCCCCGAAGATGGAAGTCCGGGTCCTCGCAGCAGTTCCTGAGTTCGTAGCTCAGCGGCGTGTTTGCGCGGGCCTATCGCGCGCCGAGCACCATGCCGACCAGCTCGGACCAGTCGTCCGGCGTCACCTCTTCGTCGATCAGGGACTTTGCCCGGTCCATGTCGCGGATGTGCGGGTGCTCGTGAAACTGCACCGGCAGCAGCGACAGGAAGTGCGGGGGGATGCGCTGCAGGGTGTAGCAGAGCAGATCGCGCCGCTGCTCCTCACTCGCCCAATCAAGCCGGGCCAGCCCCAGGAACCGATAGGCCTGCACCAGGTTGAGCGGCTTGGGGTACAGCGACACATGGGCGCTGGGCATCCGGAACAAGCTCTCCAGCTGCTCCTCGATGCTCGCGCGCTGCGCCTGCGGCGAGGTCCTGCCTCCACCAACGAGGAACACGTGGCGGTCAGACCACTGCAGAAAGCGCTCGATGAACCGGACCACCGGGGCTTTGCGCACACCGCGCAGATAGACCGACTCGTCGAGGATCAGCACCGTCGGGTCGAGTAGCTCGTCGAGCTGGCGCAGCACCTTCCCCGCATCGTCCCGTCCAACGAAGCGCTGGGCGTCCAGCGACACCGCCTCGTGGCCGGCAGCCGCGAGCGCTCGCTCCAGGTTCCAGATGAAGATCTCGGTCTTGCCCGACGCGGACAGCCCGGTCACCGTCACCACCCGCGCGCCGTCCCGCACCGCCTCGGCAGCAGCGGCGACCTCCGCGGCGCGGTAGCCGCGCAAGGGCACGCCCTGGGGATCAGGCTCGGCGGCAGGCAGGAATGCGCCGTCGGCGGTGTCGAAACCGAGGACCGGGTAGGGGCACACCGGCTGCTCCAGGTCGGACAGGTCGGGCAGCGGAGGGGTCTTCCGGGGCTGGGGGAACAGGAACGGCCGACATGTGAGGAGCACCGCCCGTACTCCAGGCGGAAGCTGGTGAAACGCGCTCCCCAGCACGCCGGTCAGCCGGGGCAGCGAGCGACGAGTGCGCGCCTGACGCACCGACTCGCGAAACTGCTCATACTGAACCGGATCCCGCACCTCGAGCCGCATGCTGTAGCTGGCCCGGTCGATGAGGTAGGCAAGCCCCGGCCGGCGAGCGACATCGACCACCTGATCCACCGAGAAGCGGTATCCATGCCGCTCGATGATGGCGTCGACCTCCGCCACCCACGGATCGGTGAGCCGGGACAGGATCCGGTAGTCACACAGATCTCGCGGGCTGCGCAGCGTATCGAGGGCCTGCACATCGCCCCCGAAGTGGTACTCGTCTTCCGCCTGGCGCAAGCGCTGGTACAGCGCAGCGCGGGTGGCGGCGTCCACCTCCACCCCGTGCATGAACCGGTAGGCGTAGCGGCCGACGTCCAGCGCCTGCACCTCGACGGCGTCGACGAGTCCGGTGAGGCGTGCGAACTCCGCGAGGTTGGCGTGCAGCTGCAAGGCGAGCCGCGATCGGGACCCGCTGATGAACAGCCTGCCCGCAGGCAGCCGGGTCAGGCGGCCCAGGGGCCCGCGCCGCCATGGGTTGGTGAACGTTCCGTACACCCCCGCCGGAGTGCTCGAGAAGGTGGCGCGGGTCTCGAACAGCTCCGCCCCGCGGCTCGCGAAGCGCAGCGTGTCGAGGTGCAGGTCGCCCACCTCGAACACCGCAATCAGGTGCTCGATGGTGACCGCCTCACCGAAGTAGCCCGCGAGGGCTTTGTCGAGCTGTGCCCACTCGCAAGGGTTGTTGTGGGCGTAGGCGGTGCCCTCCACGACGATGCGCAGCTGGCCCGGGTCGGTGTGTTCGGATGCCATGGGTGAGTATGCCGTCGATGTAGCTGTCTTCGAAGAATATCCGGTATCCTCGCCTCAAAGCGGCCCGTCGGTACGCACCCAGCCACGTGGAACGCGAGTTGCTCTCGTACCTGGACTGCGGGATCCAGGCCCACGGCTTCTCGCTGCTCCGGTGTGAAGCCTGCGACGGGTCGCACGTGGACGACCCCACTCGTGGGAAGATCGAGCGCGCCGAGGCCGAGCTGAACCGCCTCCTCACCCACTTCCCCGACCTCGCGAAACCCCAAGGTGGGGTGGCTGACGCTGCGGGTGGAGAGGTGGAAGCGGGAGACGTGCTCCGGGCCCGACAAGGACCGCTCGGGCGGCACGGGGGTGCGGGAGGGCACATGAAGGCGCCCGAGGCCTTGGACGGCTCCTAGGAGGGCCCCAGGGCAGCACATGAGGTGGTGAGGCTGGGGATGGAGCGGAAGTAGGGCGCGAGGGGAAAGACACCCCGATGTGGCGGACGCGCCTCTTGCAGACCGGGTGCCCCGCGGCGCACCAGACCTCGTTCTCCCGTACTTCAAGGAGCCCTCTTGTTCTTCCTGTCCCCCGTCATGGCCTCGGCCAAGCGGGTGATCCGCCTGGTGGACGGGACCATCGACGACGACCAGAGGCGGTAGAACGGGGGCGGCGCGCTCCGCCCGCGACCTCGGCCAAGGTCACCCGCAGATTCCGTCACCTCCTCGGAGGTTCCGTCGAGTGCTACGGTGATACCCATCGCCGGAGGGACCGTGCGCGCACGTCGCCTGGACCCGGAGCGCCGCAGCGTGGGACCCGGAGTGAACGGATCCCGGACGGGCAGACGCTCCCCCTGGCTCCTCGTCGCCGTCGTAGGCCTCGCGGTGGGCCCCCTCGTCGCCTGCTCGTCCACCGCCGTCGCCGCGCCGCCGGAGGGCAGGACTCCAGTGGACCTGTACCGGGCCAACCTCAGGACTGGCGCGATGCACCTCCCCGGCGAGGTCCTGGTACGCGCGGTCGGGCACGGACCCCCGGACGGGGCCGCATCGCAGACCGGCTGCACCCTGGACCGCCAGCTCGGCAATCGACCCATCTACCTGTACCGCTGTCCCGTCACCGTGCCGATGGAGCGGCTCCTGGCCGCCTGGCAGTCGATGGACGGCGTCGTCTGGGTCGAGCCGAGCTGGCTCGAGGAGCTGGCCGCCACCCCGGACGATCTCGGTCCGGAGCAGTGGCACCATGCCAACACCGGCCAGGTCATCGACGGCGTGGCCGGCACTCCCGGCGCCGACCTCGACTCCGAGGCGGCCTGGGACCGGACCACCGGGCACACCTCGCTGGTCGTCGCGGTGGTCGACAACGGCATCCGTTCCGACCACGAGGACCTCGTCGGCCAGATCTGGATCAACGACGACGAGGACTGCTCCGGTGGGGTGGACGACGACGCCAACGGGTACGTCGACGACTGCGCCGGGTGGGACTTCGGGGACGTCGACAACGACCCGGACCCGACCGCCCTGCCCGACACCAAGCCCGACGGGAGCACCTGCTTTCGCAAGCACGGCACGTTCATGGCGGCCCTCGCCGGGGCGGCCGGCGACAATGGCGTCGGGCTGGCCGGGGTGTGCTGGGACGTCGCGCTGATGAACCTCAAGAAGCACCCCGACGCCACCTGCGAGAGCACGTCCTCGCTGTCGGTCGAGGCGATGTACTACGCGATCGACAACGGGGCCGACGTGCTCGTGCTGTCGTTCAAGACCAAAGGACATGTCCAGAGCATGCAGGAGGCCCTGGCCGAGGCTGATACTGCCGGGCTGGTCACCGTGATGTCGGCGGGCAACTCCGGCCTCGACCTGGATGCCACCACGGTCTACCCGGTCCACTACGACTTCATCAACGGCATCGTCGTCGCCAACACCAACAACCTCGACGAGCTCAAGAGCTCGTCGAACTACGGCGAGACCTCGGTGCACATCGCCGCCCCGGGGACCGACCTGTACTCGGCTGACGTCGACTCGACCTCGGACTACGCCGTGGCGAGCGGCACGTCCTACGCCGCGCCCCTGGTGGGGGGGGCCGCGGCCCTGGCGTGGGCCGCCTACCCGACCCTGTCGGCCACCGAGGTGGTCGAGGCCATCCTCGACGGGGCCGAGTACGTCGCCGCCCTCGACTGCGGCTCCAGCTCGGCCTGCGTGTCGACCTCCGGCCGGCTGGACCTCGTCGGCATGCTCGACCTGGCCGAGGAGATCGACGGGCGGATGCCGGACCTGGTCGTGTCGTCCGTGGAGCTGTCGTCCCAGTCCGGCGCGCCCGGGGACCTCGTCCGCATCGACTACACCGGCGGCAACGACGGGACGGGGAGCGCCGGACCGTTCCGCGTCTCGGTCCGGTTCTCGGAGGACGCGACGCTCACCGCCGACGACCCGGAGGCCTGTCATGCCGGCTCGACCGGGGTCGAGGCCGGCGGCTCGGGGCGCTTCTTCGTCGACTCGTGCCCGATCCCCGGGTTGGCGGGCGGCACCTGGACGGTCGGGGTTCTGATGGACTCCGAGGAGGCCATCGACGAGCTGGACGAGACCAACAACGCCGCCTGGGACCCCGACCCGTTCACCGTGCTCGAGCCCGCGCTCGAGGTGGTCGGGTGGACCGTGGTCGATGACGGCACCGGCGACTCGGTCGGGGACGGGGACGGGGTGGTGGAGGCCGGCGAGGCCGTGGAGCTGTACGTCAACGTCGCGAACACCGGGAATCTCGACGCAGAGGGCGTATCTCTCCACCTGTCGACGACGGCGACCGACATCGCGGTGTCGCGAGACCAGGTGGCGGTGGGAGACGTCCTCGCCGGGGGCATCGCGACCGTCGCACAGCCGCTGGGGTTCGTCGTCTCCAGCACCTGTGCCGTCGACCAGACCGCGGTGCTCGACCTCGACCTCGACGACGACGCCGGCAGGACCTGGCAGGACGTGATCGACGTCGAGGTGGTGTGCGTGGTCGACGAGGACGAGCACCCCGGGGGCTGCGGGTGTAGCGGCGTCGGGGTCGGGGGCCCGTGGCTGGTGCTGCTGGCGGTGCTCGGCGCGCGACGCCGGCGCGATCCAGCTCCTACCCCGGCAGTACGCGGTGAAACTGCCAAGCATGCAGGTCGACATAGTACCTTTCCGGGGGCGGCCACCGGAGGCACAGAGCGTCCAGCGGCCCGCGATTCCACCCAGTGTGCTCCATCGTCGACCCAGGAGGGCGCAGACCCGCTCCGGTGCTCGAAGTGCGGGCGCGTCCTGCGCGTTCACGCGGTCGTCCGCGGTGCCTGAGCGACCCGCCACGTACTGCGCTGCCTCGCCCTGCCCGATGACCCGCCCAGCCTAGCGCGCGCAAGCCCGGCCGCGGCGTAACGCTCACCCGCAGGACGCTGACGCCCGCCGTCCACGGAACCGTGCGCCTCGAGGCGG
>JAFDJI010000293.1 GCA_019307545.1 Deltaproteobacteria bacterium
CGTCACCACCCTCAGGAGCGCTCTCTCCACCACCGCCACCGCCACCACCCGGCTCGGCGGTCGTGTGTCCACCCTCGCCCTCTTCGACCGACTCGCCCCCTCCGCTCGGCTCCTCGCCCACTTCGTTGCTCGCCACGTCGAGCACCGGGGTCTGGGACGCGGGCGGGGTGTTTCGGGTGGACTCGGTGGTGGCCCTGGTGGCGTCCTGGTTGCCCTGGTGGTCCTGCATGTCGCGGGCGGTTTCCTGATCCACGTCACCCGAGGACACGTCGGGTGCGGACGGCCTGGTCTCGTCCCGCTCGCTCTCGCCTGGCTGCTGGGTCGCTTGGGAGATGGGGCTTGTATGGCTTCCCTGGATCTTCATGCGGCCTCCGGGCACCGATCATGGGCCGCAGCAAAAAACGCTGGCGAACCGGCACTAGGGCAATTTGGCAGTAGCGTAGAGGAGCTCACGACCTTCTCTTCTGGTGGTGAGATGGACCGTATTCCAGAGAATACCCGTCAGTTGCGGTGCTTTCAACTGGTAAAGACCACAAGCTGAGGGGCATCTGCGAACCGCCGCGATGAATCCCTCTTTCCGTCAGCGCGCCAGACCCGGGTTCCCCTGAAGCTCGAGAACCCCGCCTTGCGCCACCGCGGCCAACCCCTGTAGAGCCCGGACACCCTCCTCCCCGATGTCGTTTCCCTGCAGGTGCAGCCACTTCAAGTGCCCAAAGGTCGTGGAACGGGCGATGGCGACGGCCCCGACATCGCCGATGTCGTTGTCGGAGAGGTCCAGGGCCTCCAATCCGGTGAGGTAGGGGGAGGCCACCAGCGCCACCACCCCTGCGTCCCCGATGTCGTTCTTCGGCAACCCGAGCCACTTGATCGAAGACATCCAGGGTGCCCCGGCGAGCTGGGCGGCGAGGATGTCCCCAAACTCGGCGTGGGACACGTCGACCCGCCGCACGAGGCGAAAGCGCGGGTCGTCCCCGCCAGTGAGGAACGCGTCCTTCCAGGCGGACGGGGCAGCGCGGAAGGCCACCGGCCAGGACGCCAGCGCCTCGTCGATCTCTGCGACCGCCGCCTCCAGTTCCGGTCCGTCCGGCCATTCGTCCAGGACCCGGCACAGCGACGCAAAGGTCACCCAACTGGGGCCCAAGCCCACGATGAACCGCAACTTCTCCATAGGGGTGTCTTCCGCCACCTGCACCTCGCCTGCGTGGCGGAATGGATACCACGTGGAGCGTTCGGCGGCTTCTGTCGCACCTCGACCCGGACTGGCCGCGTGGCCAGTTTCGCCTTGACGGGCCAGGGGTGCCGTGCGACGCTTTTTGTACTGGCTGGCCAGTCCACGTCTCTCGGCCCCCTGGAGCCCAAATGGCGCTCTCAGACAACCTGCTATCCAGCGCTTCGCCGCGGGCGGCGCGCTCGATCCAGCGCATCCTCGATGCGGCGCGGCGGCTCTTCGGCCGCGAGGGGTACCAGGGCGCGTCGATGACCGAGGTGGCGCGCGCGGCCGGGGTGTCCAAGGGGCTGCTCCACTACCACTTCCGCTCCAAGGAGCACCTGCTCATCGAGGCGCAGCGGGCGACCTTCCGCCAGATCCACCGCCGGTTCGAAGAGCGGTTCCAGAAGGGCGACCTGGGCATGGAGACCGCGCTCGAAGCGCTGGACGCGATGTGGGAAGCGCTGTTCGACATGCGCAAGTGGGCACCCTTCATGGTGGAGACCCTGAGCCTGTCCGCCCACCCCGGGCCGGTGCGCCAGCACCTCGACGAGTTCTACGCCGAGTCCAACGCGTTCCTCGAGCGCGGGATCCACCAGGTGTTCGCATCGGACATCGACACCCTTTCCATCCCCCCTGACCGGTTGGCCCGAGTCGTCCGAACCGCGCTCCACGGCTTGGTCGTCGAGATGGCCCACGCCCGCTCCGAGGCGGACATGGAATCCATCGAGGAGACCTACCGCGACCTGCGGGACCTGTTCTCGGAGGTGGCCCTGGCCACTCCGGGATCCGAACCCGCCGCCTGACGCCCCTGCCCCGCTCCGACTACACCCCGGCCTCGGGGCTCAGCGGTTCCGGCGGCGTCGGGCCACCCCGAGCATCACCAACAGGGGCGCGAACCACAGCGTCTGGGGTCCGGGTACCGCGGTGCATCCGCACTCCGACTCGTCGGGTTCGACCTCGGTCTCACACGCTCCGCCCGCCGTCGGGTCGTCCGCATCGAGGGGGTCGCTGTCGCGGTCGAGCACCTCGGTGCCGTCGTCGATGCAGTCGCCGTCGCTGTCCGCCAGCGTCGGGTCCGTCTCGCCGTCGTCGGTGACCCCGTTTCCATCGAGGTCTTCCCCGTCGCGGCACACCTCGTCGCCCTGGTCGTCGAGGATGGGCGCCTCCACCCAGCCGTCGCACAGCCCGTCGCCGTCGGTGTCCGGGTGGGTGGGATCGGTCTCCCGGCCGTCGAGGACCCCGTCGCCATCGAAGTCCTCGTCCCCGTTGGCGATGCCATCCCCGTCGATATCGTCGTCGCAAGCGTCCCCTTCGCCGTCCCCGTCCAGGTCCGCCTGGTCCGGGTTGGAGATCTCCGGGCAGTTGTCGAGATCGTAGTCGACATGGTCGCCGTCGGCATCGACGTCGATCGCCCAGGTCCAGACCGCCGGGCTGGGGTCGGGTTCCTCGAAGTCGGAGACGCCGCGAACGTGGAACGCGTGGGACGAGCCGTCCTCCAAGAGGCCCAGCCAGGTGTGGGTGTAGACACCCGCCGTGGTGGTGGGGTTGCTGCAGTCGACCCAATCGGCGCGGTCCTCCGCGCACTCGAACCGCACCGCGGTCCCGGTCGGGTCGGTGAAGGTGAAGGTCGCGGTCATCTCCTGGCTTGGGTCGCTCGGACCGCTGAGGATGTCGGTGTCGGCCTCCAACTGGCACTCGGCGGTGCAGCCGTCGCCCCCGTCGATGTTGCCGTCGTCGCAGGCCTCCTCCCCCAGGGTCACCCCATCGCCGCACACCGCGGTGCAGGTGCTCTCTGGAAGGGATCCCTCGGTGTCGACGCAACCGAAGCCGTCCTCGGGGACGCAGGCGTCCGAACAGCCGTCTTCGGACTGGTCGTTGCCGTCGTCGCACACCTCGGCCGGAAGGGCGACCACCCCATCCCCGCACACGTGGGTGCATACACTGGTGCCGCCCTCGCAGCTCCAGCCCTTCTCCACGGTGCAGGAGGCGGAGCACCCGTCCTCGTCGAGGTTGTTGCCGTCGTCGCAGGCCTCGAAGAGGTCGACGTTGGCGTCCCCACAGCTCGGAATGGCCCGGTTGGCGCCAAACTCGGAGGTGACGGTCTGGTCCTGCGGCTCCAACTTGACGTCCCCTCCCAAATCCGCGATGGCGATGGCGCTCACCCAGGTGGGGCCCTCCATCGCGAAGCTGGTGTCCTCCAGCACCAGGGAGAAGTCGCCGCTCGGGTCGGGAAGCGCCGTCCCGAGGTACTGCACCCCCTCGCCGTAGTCGACCCCGAGGTGCCGGTCGTCGAGGGTCGCCACCGCCCGGTAGACCTCGATCCGCGCCTGGGGGCACCCCACGCCTTCGATCACCAACCGCCCCTCGCCATCCACGGTCGCGTCCAGGATGGTTGGTGTCGCCAGACGGTTCACCGAGAAGTCGCTCTTTTCCGAATCCAGAATGCCGCACGCGGCGAGGTTGCCACTGGTGTCGAGGGTATGCAGGTCGGCCCCGACGTCGATCGCGATCCCATCGTTTCCACCGAAGATGTTCTGGGAGAACTCCCCTCTGGACCGCGCCACCACCAGCCCCGATGCCCCGTTGTCCTGGATGGTGTTGCCGCCGAGGTACAGGTCCTTGCCGCGGTCGATGAAGATCCCGAAGGCACCGTTGCCACGCGCCTCGTTGCCTTCCATGAGCGCGCCGCCGATGGTCTCGCCGAGCATCCCGAAGGTGGCGTTGTCGTTGGCGGTGTTGCCACTGATGGTCGGCTCCCAGAGGTCGCCGAACATCAAGCCCACCAGGTTGCCGTCCACCACGTTGTCGGTCACGTCGACGAACGCCAACCCGGAGTCGGAGAAGAAGGCTGCGAGACCATCGCCGGCGCTCGCCCTGGCGTTGGGGAAGGGCAGCGGGAAGCTGGTCAACTCGGTGGCCACCACGATGCCCGCGCCCGCGTTGTCGGTCACCGTGTTTCCGTCGACGACCGACCCGGTGGTCGCGTAGCCGATGATCTGGAGCGCTCCGAGGGCCCACCCATCGAGATCATAGGTGTTGTAGCGGACCTCGTTGTCGCGAACCTCGAAGTCTCCGAACGGCCTGAGTTGGACCCCGCCTCCTTCGATGACCTCGTTCTCCGAAAAGACGAGCCCTTCAGACTGTACGTCGATGGGCCCACCCACGATGGTGACCACGTTCCCGGTGATGGTGGCCTCGGCGTACCCGAGGACCTCCAGCCCTTCCAGGACCGTATCGAAATCGTTGTCGATCAGCTCCAGGCTCCGCCCCTTGCTCCTCTCCTTGCTCCCCTCCTTGCTCGCCCCGATCTCGAATTTGCCGATGTGGGAGAGTTGGTTGGCGGCGAAGACCACATCGCCCTCGTCCGTCCCGGTCCCAACAAAAGTGCCGATGCTCTCGTAGGTATTGCCGGTGACAGTCACCGCGTATCCGTTTCTGGCTCGCACGTACTCGACGACATCGGTGAAGGTGTTGTCCGCGACCAGGACCTCCCCGATATCGTCAATGCCCTCTTCTGGGGAAAGCTCCACGAACCCACCCACCTCGCGCACGGTATTGCCGGTGAAGACCAGGTTCCGACCGCCCTGCGCGGAGAGCGCTCCGCCCAGCCGTTCGAACACCGTGTCGGTGACCGTGAGGGTGTTTCCGACGTCAAACATCAGACCGCGGTCGAGGTCGGAGAAGGTGCTCCCGTTCACCGTGATGTCGCGGCCATGCATGTCGAGGCGATCGATCGACGTCAAGGCGGTGGTGTCGAGTGTCGCAGACGCCTCCCCCATGATGAGAACGCCCAGGGATACCGTGTCGATGGTGGTGTTCGTCAGGGTGAGGATTGCTGACATGAAATGGGCATGGAGGACCACGTCTTGGATCGTGTTGTTCGCCATCGACATCGTCAGCGCTCCCGTGACGGTGAGCCCCCCCAGATTGGCGATCTGGTTGTCGTCCACGGTGAGGGTGTTCCCGGCGACCACCATGTGCCCCGAGACCCCGGTGAAGCTGTTCTCCGAGGTCACCAGGGTCTGGGCGGTAATGACCAGTTCCCCCGCCACCGCTGACACGATGTTGCCCTCCACCGTGGCCGCGCCATCAGAGCTGATCTCCACGACCTGTCGGGCGTTCTCCACCGTGTTTCCGGTGAAGGTCACCTCGTTCTCGGCGCGAGCGTAGAGGCCACCCAGCCCGTCGATGATGTTGTTGGCGAAGGTCCCCGACCCATTGCCGTGCAAGGTGAGCTTATCGCTCAACCCGGTGATGGTGTTGTT
>JAFDJI010000294.1 GCA_019307545.1 Deltaproteobacteria bacterium
GCCATACACCGTGCCGGCCAGCCCCTCGTCCTTCACCCACAGCCGCCCGGGTGGCACCCCGGCGACCTCCACCGCACGGATCGGAGTGGGCCACTCGCCCAGAGACACCCACGGAAGGGGCGACAGCAGGTCGTAGGTCGGCTCGCTCACGTGTCCTTCTGCATGAACTCCCATGAAGGATAACGATCTTGGGGCGAACACCGCGAGTGCGTGGTTACAGGTCGGGCGGAGGGCGTATGGACCTGCTGCTCTGCAATGACGACGGCATCGACGCCACAGGCATCAAGACCCTGGAGTCGGCGCTGGTGGAATTCGGCCAGGTCTGGGTGGTGGCCCCCGAGACCGAGCAGTCGGCAAGCAGCCACGCGCTCACCATGCACGAGCCGCTTCGGGTACGGCAGCGCGGCGACCGCCACTGGTCGGTGTCCGGCACGCCGGTGGACTGCATCTACCTGGCGATCCACCACCTCCTGCCGCGGCCACCCGACCTTGTGCTCTCCGGCATCAACCGCGGGTCCAACCTGGGGAACGACGTGTTCTACTCCGGGACGGTGGCGGCGGCGATGGAAGCCTGCTTCCAGGGTCTTGCCTCGGTGGCGCTCTCGCTCCACGTCGAGCCGGAGGACGGGGAGAACCACTGGAAGACCGCCGCGGAGGTGGCGCAGCGGGTGGTGCGCGGGTTGAAGGACACGCCCTTGCCACCGCAGATCCTGCTGAACGTAAACGTCCCCAACATCCCCAGGTCGGAGCTGAGAGGCCTGAAGGTGGTGGCCCAGGGGCAACGCCACTATGCACCCATGGTCGACGTCCGCACCGACCCGAGGGGGCGGCCCTACTACTGGATCGGGGGGACCCACATGCAGTTCGAGCCGATCCCCGGAACCGATGGGCCCTCGGTGGAGGAGGGGTGGGCGACCGTGACGCCGTTCCGCCCCGATCTGACTGCACGTGAGGCCTTTGGGGTGCTGCGCACCTGGACCGACGCCTAGGGGAGGGGACTGGTGAGCCTTCATTCGATCCTGTGGGTCATCCTGCTCACCCTTACGCCCACCCTGGAGTTGCGCGCCTCCATCCCGTACGCGCTGCTGGTGGCGAAGTGGCCGGTGCTGGTCGCCGGCGTGGTGGGCATCCTGGCGAATACCGCCCTGGCCCCCCTGGTGTGGGTGTTCGTGGACAAGGTCATGCACCTGTTTCTCCGAATCGGGTTCATCGACCGCGTCTACCAACGTTGGGCCGCACGCAAACGGGACAAGCTGCAGGCCTACGTCCAGCGATGGGGCATCCTCGGACTCGCCCTCTTCATCGGGATACCGCTGCCCGGTACTGGCGTGTACTCGGGGTGTGTCGCGGCCTACCTGCTCGAGTTCCGGTTCCGCGATTACCTGCTTGCATCCTTCCTCGGGTGCTGTTTCGCCGGCATCGTGGTCACCGGGGTCGTCGCTTCCGGGAACGAGGCCTTCACCTTCGTGTACCGGTCGGCCGAGGTGGAGACGGCGGACGCGCCGGCGCCTTGATACACTGCCGCGCTCGTTTTGTAGGCCCCCGCGGAGGCACGATGGAAGAGCTGGTACGTGACGTGGCCGAGGCGATGCGGGACATCCCCGACTTCCCCAAGAAGGGCGTCCTGTTCAAGGACATCACCCCCGTACTCGCCGACCCAAGGCTGCTGCAGCGGGTGATCGATTGGTACGCACAGCCCTACGCACCCGAAGAGATCAAGGCCGTCGTGGGCATGGATGCGCGGGGCTTCATCTTCGGCAGCCCGCTGGCGCTCGCGCTGAACGCCGCGTTCGTGCCGGCCAGGAAGAAGGGCAAGCTCCCCTACGAGACCGTCGGAGCGGAGTTTGATCTGGAGTACGGGACCGCCACCCTCGAGATCCATGTCGATGCCTTCCAGCCGGGCGACAAGGTGCTCATCTGTGACGACCTCCTCGCCACCGGCGGCACCGCCGCGGCCACCTGCGACCTGGTGCGGCGCCTCGGGGGCGAGATCGTCGCCTGCGCCTTCGTGGTGGAGCTGGATTTCCTGAAGGGCAGGGAGAAGCTCGACGCTCCCGTGCGGAGCTTGATCCGGTACTAGCTGACGATGGCCCCCCACACCCGGTCCACCTCGGCTTCGAGCGCCTGCAGGTCACCCTCGTTGCGGATCACGTGGGTGGCCACCGCCTCCTTCTCCGCCATCGGAAGCTGTGCTGCGATGAGCGCCCGCGCTTCCTCCTCGGTCTGTCCGTCCCGTTCGACCAGGCGTCGGAGTTGAGTCTCGGGATCACAGGTCACCACGATGAGCACGGGGTAGCGACGCCAGGAGCCGGTCTCGACGAGGAGCGCAGCCTCTACCACCGCCGCAGGCACCCCGGTCAGGGCGAGCTCTCCCAGCACCTTCGCCGCCACCTCGCGGATCGCTGGATGGGTGATCGACTCCAGCGCCCTTCGCGCGTCCGGGTCCGTCGCGATGCGATGGCGCAGGGCCCCGCGATCCAGGGTGCCGTCCACCCGAAGCACTTCCTCCCCGAAGTGCGCCACGATCGCACGAAGCGCTGGCTTGCCCGGCTCCACCACCTCCCGTGCTACGCGATCCAGGTCGATCACCGGCACCTGATGGTGAATCCGTAGCATTTTGGCGACGACGGACTTCCCGGTGGCGATCCCCCCGGTGAGACCGACCACCTTCATTCGCTGAATTTCTCGATGTACCGGAAGATGGTGCGGGCATCGACGGCCAGGTCCCGCGCGGTCTGGGCCTTGTTCCAGTTGTTCAGCTCCAGCACCTGCCGAATGTAGTCCACCTTGAAATCCTCCTGAGCCTCCGACAGTGGTTTCACGTGCCGCTTGTCGGTGTGGGGCAGGCTCAGGTCGTCCGGGTTCAGCAGTGCGCGATCGCTCATGATCACGGCCTTCTTCACTCGGTTCTCGAGCTCGCGGACGTTGCCGGGCCAGTAGTAGTTCTTGATCCCCGTCAGGGCCTGGTTGGTGAACCCTCGCCCCTTGGCCCCGTACTGGTCCCTGAACTTGTTCAGGAAGAAATGGGCCAACAGATCGATGTCCTCACCGCGATCCCGTAGCGGCGGCAGGCTGATCGCGATCTCGTTCAACCGGTAGTACAGGTCCTCACGGAAACCCCCGCCCTGGATCAGGGCCGAGATGTCCTTGTTGGTGGCCGCTATCACCCGGATGTCCACCGAACGCGGCTTCAGATCGCCCACGCGCTCGATCATGAAGTCCTGGAGAACCCGCAGCAGCTTCACCTGCAGGTTCATCGGCATCTCGGCGATCTCGTCCAGGAAGAGCGTCCCGCCGCTCGCCGCCTCCACTTTCCCGATCTTGTCCGCCACCGCCCCAGTGAACGCGCCCCGCTTGTGGCCGAAGAGCTCGCTCTCCAGCAGGTTCTCGGGAATAGCCCCACAGTTGATGGCGATGAAGGGCTTGTCTCGTCGACCTGACAGAGCGTGGATCTCCTGGGCCACCAGCTCCTTGCCGGTGCCGGTCTCGCCCAGGACCAACACGGAGAGGTCCGTGGGTGCGATCCGGCGAAGCACCTTGAACACGCTCTTCATGGAGGGACACGTGCCGAGCATCCGACCCTGGGAGGACTGCTTGAGCTGGTCGCGGAGGTTGCGGTTGTCGACGCGGAGTTGGTTGAGCAGCAGGGCGTGGTGCACGATCAGGGAGGCTTGGGCCGCGAACACCTTGAGCAGGGACAGGTCTCGCTCGGTGAACAGGTCGGTCACCGAGTCGTTGCCCAGGTAGATCACCCCGAGCAGGTCCTTGCGGTAGATGAGCGGCACACACATCACCGAGGACAATCGCAGGTCTACGACCGATTGGGCCCGCCCGAAGCGGGAATCGGCCATCGCATCGGAGACGATGACCGGCTGGAGGTGCTCGACCACCTGCTGGATGATGGAGTCCGAGACCCGGGACAGGTCGAGTTGCTCGTTGGCCACATTATGGGACGCCGCGAGATGCTGCTGCCCATCCTTGAACACGATGACGAAGCCCTTCTCCGACCTGGTGAGCTCCAACAGGCCCTCGAGCAGGGTCGCGAACAGCCGGTTGGGTGCCGTGTCGCGCATCATCTCCGCAGAGAGGTGCACCAGCTTCTCCAGCACATCGAGGGTCATCCCCGCGGGTGCGGACGGCGCCTCCCGCTCCGGCTCCCCCTCGGAGAAGGTGAGCTGCCAGGCCCCGATCAGGACCTTGTCGCCGGCCTTGAGGGTCGCCGTCTTTGTCCGACGCCCGTTGACGTAGAGCTCCGCGCCCTTGTCCATGAGGGAGATGGTGTGCGTTTCTCCCTTGCGAACCAGGTTCGCGTGGGTCTGCTTCACCATCGGATCCTTGAGCACGATGTCGTTGCCAGACGCGCGCCCGATGGTGGTGAGCATCTTTCGCAGCACGACCGTCTCGGTCCTCTTGGTGATCGTGTGCTCGCAGCGAAGCCAAGCCATGGACACTCCTGGTGGCACCGGGGGTCATAACATTGGCAGCCGATGGCCCGAAACCGGTTGCGCGCACCAGCTCAGAAGCGAGCCGAGATCCCTACCGTGGCCAGGCTCCGGTCCACCGCCAGGCCGACGGTGATCTCGGCCTGTTGATCGCGAAACCATGCGCGGCGCGCATCGAGATGCGAGGTGAGCCACACGACGTAGAAGCCGATGCTGGTCGGCCATTGGATCCCGTACCGCACCCGGTTGACCCGACCGACGACCTCGTCGTCCGACCAATCGGCGGGGTGGTTCTCGTCGTTCACTGCGCCGAGGTAGAGGAACGAGGCGATCGAGGCAGCGCCGAGCCCAATCTGCAGGCTGGCGTAGCGCACCCCACGGGCGGTGCGCCCCTCCGCCAACTGGGGGACGCCGAAGGGAGCGTAACCCCACGCCGGCAAGGGCCTGAGCGGGGGCGACAGCACAGGCAGGTCCTCGATGGCGGTGGCCTGACTCACCCGCTGCTTCACCAACTCGAACCAGTGCACCACCTCGCGCGGATGGTTGTAGGGGCTCATCACCTGTTCCGGATCGCGCTTGAGGAGGTGCTCGAACGTGCGCCACGCCGCAGCCCGATCGCCCAGCTGGTACTGCACCTCGCCCATGTACTGCAACGCCTCGGAGATCTGGCTCTCGGGGACCTCCTCGCCCGCATCGAGCCTGTCTCGGAGGTGCTGGAACACCTCCAGGGATCGTTCGTGCTGTCCCTCGAAGTACATCCGCTTCGCCCGCGCAACCTCCGGTTCGAAGGGTGGAAGGGCCGTTTCCTCCGCCGTCGCCGCTGGCGGCATCACGGGAATCTCCGGGACGGATCCCACGGGGGGATCAGCTTGCGCCGGGGCCAACAGAAGGAGCAGGAGCAGGTGCATCAACGGTTCGTGGAAGGCGGGGCCAAGTTACCTCCGGTTCTTCGGGCGGTCCACAGGAAGCGGGTGACGCCGTGTGGCTCCAGGACTCCCTGGACCGGCCGTGCGCATTC
>JAFDJI010000295.1 GCA_019307545.1 Deltaproteobacteria bacterium
CACTTCGACGAGGACGACGGCGACACCTTCAAGCGCTTCGCCCTCACCGAGACCAAGGACTGGTCGAGCGCCTCCACCGGGTCGACGGTGTTCGACTTCAACGGGGACGGCTCCGGCCACGTGGTGTTCGCGGACGAGCAGGCCCTGTACGTGTGGCGGCTCGACGACACCGCCACCAACCCCTGGGACCGCTTGGTCGAGGTGCTTCGCGACGACAACCACAAGTCGTGGACCATCCACGAGTACCCACTGGTCGCCGACGTGGATGGCGACGGAAAGGCGGAGATCGTCGCCACCAACTGCTACATCCAGGACCAGTACGACGACGTGTACGGGATCTACGTCCTGGGTGCAGTCGACGACGACTGGGTGAGCGCGCGGACCATGTGGACCCAGCACGCCTACTACGTCAGCAACGCCCCCGCCGACTTCTCGGTCGGGTACACCTCGCCCAACTACTCGCCCTACGACCCCGCTGACCTCAACAGCTTCCGCCAGCAGGAACCCGGGAGCTTCGGGGAGACCGCGGCGGCCAACCTGTACGTCACCGCCGAGGACCCGTGCCAGGAGGGCTGCGGCGACATCACGGTCTACGTGCAGGTCGCCAACGAGGGCAGCTACATCACCGCCAGCACCGGGGTGGTGGTGGCCATCTACGGCGTGGATACCGGAAGTGGTACGGAAGACCTGCTCGACTACCGCAACCTGTCCGCCCCGGTCCAACCGGGAGAGATCACCCAGGGCATCGGCTTCCTGATCTCCGGATGGGACGCCTACGACTACCTGGTGGCGGTCGTCGACGACCCGGACCTCGGTGGCGGTACCGGAGGCTGGGGAGCCTCTCGCGAGTGCGACGAGTTGGACAACGAGGTCGAGATCTCCTTGAGCGGCCTCTGCCCATAGCGCCCGTCCCTGCTGGCGACCCCCTACGAGCCGCTGCTAGGATGCACCTGTGGAATCGGAAGGTGGGGAATTCTCCCCTCAGGGGGATGCACTGAATCTCGTGCTCCCAGGTGGGTTTCGTGCAGGCCGCATCGCAGTGGTGTCGGCCGAAAAAAGACTCCAGTTCCTCGCCCAAAGTCCGAGGATCTAAGGAATGGGCGGCGCATTCCATCATCTCCCCGAAGACCTCGGACGAGTCGAGTCCATCGACTCCTTCGGAGTAGAGCCGGGCGTCATCCTGCTCGAGCGGTTTTGTGCCCTTTCCACGGTCGATCGGCACCACCAGGGATGGTGGGTCCCGGTCACCGATTTGAGCCGGCAGCTCGGCTCACCTCCCCATCATCGACTTCGACTCGAATTCATGCGCGCGGACCCGGAGCTGGAACGGAAGCTGCGCCGGGCGGTGAACCGAGCCCCCGGCATTCAGGCCCACGTCCATGGATGGTTGAGCAACCGCGAAGGGGCGCTGCTGTTGACAGAGCCGTGCACCGCGCCCCCCATCGCTACGCCCCTGACGGAGGAGGAGGCGTTGGCGGTGGCCACCGCGCTTGCCTCAACATTGAGCCAACTGCACAAAGAGGAAATCACCGGAATCTCATTTGCTCCCGAGAACATCCACTTTGTCGAATCCGAAGTGACCGTGGTCGGACACGACCACCTGTTGTCGACCGGAACGGCCGAGGAGGACGTCCAACGCCTGGTGGAATTGCTGGACCTCCTATCCGGCGGTTCGCTATCGCCATTGCTCAGACCGGTTCCAAGCGCCGCGATCGAGCTGTGGGACCGAGTACGCGGCCTCCAGGCAAGCCGGAGCACTCCGCAGCCCAGCCTGGTCTTGCCGATCACCCCGCCCTTCGTGGGCCGATCGGAGCTGCTCACGCGACTCATGGAGGCTGCGCGACGGGCCAAGAGGGGCGACGCACAGGTGGTGGTGGTGCGAGGCGATCCGGGGGTGGGCAAGACGCGTCTGCTCCATCGCTACGCCCTGGAGGTCGAGCGCTGGATGGATGTCCTGGTCCTCACCGGCGCATTCAAGCACGGAGAGCCTCCGCTCCAGATTGGGTTCCTGGAGGCGCTGGATGGGCTGGCGAGCGCGCCGAGCTCCCTCTCCATCGAAGAGCACCGTGCCATCCGCCAGCGCATCGTCGAGCGCACGGGAGACCTCGTCGGTCTCATTGCGAGCCTCACTCCTACTCTCCACGAGTACCTCGGAGAGCGGGTCCGCCCGCCGGAACTGAACCTCGAAGAGAAGTTCTTCCGACATGCCTCCACCGTCGCCACCGCGATTCGGGCGATCGGTTCCAGGGACCGCCCGGTCATCATCATCCTGGACGACATACACCTGGCCGACCGCGCTTCGAAAGCGATCCTCGATGAGATCATCCGAGGTACGCCCGACCACCACACGCTGGTGGTGGTCGCCAGCAGTGAGCACCTGACGGACGAGTGGGTGGAAGGCGCCAGTGCGGAGCTCCAATTGGCGCCGCTGAACCGCACCGAGACCCGCGAGTTGCTCGAACGCAGCATCCCCGGCACCCTGTTGGGCGCTCACGAGCACTCCGACCGACTGTGGCGCGAGTCCGAAGGTCGACCCGTCGCGATCTGGGCAACGCTGCAGAGTTGGACCCGACGAGGCCTGTTCGCGCAGCGGGAACACGACCAGCAGTGGAGCCTGCGCACCGAAAGCGCCCATGCCACCCAGGTCGTCGACCTCTACGCACGGCAGTGGGCATCCCTCCGGCCGCACCAACAGTGGGTTCTCCTGATCGCGGCACTGCGGGCGGGTCGGGCCACGGTTCAATGGCTGGTCGAAGTCACGGCCTGGACCGAGAACGAGGTGGAGAACGCGGTCCGGGCCGCCGGGATCGCCGGCTTGCTGGTACGGGATCCGGACGGGGCCATCCGACTCCAGAACAACGCCGCGCGAGAAGTGGTGGAGTCCTCGGCTACCGACGAGGTCCTGAAGAGCGCCCATAAGCAAATCGCCGCGTGGTTGAGCTCCAGTGCAGGCGCCAGCGCGGCCCAGCGAGCCTGGCACTTGGAGCAGGCGCGGTACGCCGGACGTGACGAAGGCTTGGCCGAGCTGCATGTCAGGGGCGGGCAGGAGCTGTTGGCCATCTACGACCTGCGTCGCGCCCAGTGGCATTTCGAGCAAGCCCTGAAGCGCACAAGCAAGCCGGAGAGCCGTGTCGAAGCCCTGGAAGGCCGCGCAGACGTCGCACTCCTCGAAGGGCGGGCGGACAGGGCACTCGCAGACTACCTCGAGGCGATGAAGGTGGGCGATGATGCCCTGCGCGGGCTCGAGATCGCCGCAAAGGCTGTCTGGGGCTTCTACCGGAAGTCCGCAGCGGATGCGGCGCTCACGCTCGCCGATGCGGCGCTGCGGATGTCCGGGGAGCCATTCCCGACCTCGCGCACCTCCATGGTGTTCGCACTGCTCCAGAGAGTGTTGGCATTCCTGTTCACCCGATCCCGCAAGACCTCCCGGGTCCGCGAAGCGCTCTGCCGGGTGTACGTCACCGTCGCCGCCACCTTCGTCGCAGAACGACCTGCGATCATGCTCCTGAGCGTACTTCGAGGCTACCGCCACGCGCTGGGACTCGACGCACCAGATGCGGCTGCGATGATCGCCTTGTTCGCCACCGCTCGAGGTGCCATCGGGCACCGGCGGGCAGCGAGCCGGCTGTTGGCCGACGCGGAACGCGTCGCGCGTCGTGCGGGGCATCCATGGGGGCTGGGTGTCGTCCACCATCTGCAGGCACAACACCAGCTTTCCCTGGGCAACTATGCCGAGGGAGGCGCACTTCTGGACGCGGCGGTGGAGCAGTTCCGGAAGGCGGGCGACACATCGATCGCCGTCTGGTCACTGACCTTCCGAGCCACATACGGCAGGGACAACCACCACCTCCGGGAGAGCCTCGGATGGCTGCGGGAAGCGGAGGCCATCGGACAACGGCAGGGAAGCACGCTCGGGGCGCTCGTGCACAGCTCCCTGCGCGTCTATCTGCTCGCCCGAAGCGGAGACCACAGCGTGCGCGACGAGGCGAACGCGCTCTCCGACCAGGCCCTCGCCCTGGAAACCGTGAGCACCGAGATGGTGAACGTCCACGCCTACCTTTCACTGGCCTTCGTGGAGCTCGAGGACGCAGAGCGCGCTCGGACCCATGCCTATACGGCGGTGAAACGCCTCGACAAGACGCCAGCAGCGGCCGAGTACCACTACGATGCGCGGATCGCTGCCGCAGCGGCTGTGCTCGCCACCCCAAACCCCAGCCGGCACGACCGCCGCACCCTGCGGCGAGCCCTCAGGGTGCTCAGATCTCGCGGGCGGAACTGGCCTCGCCTTTCCGCCGCCTATCGGTACTTCAAGGCGCAGGAGCAGCTGCAGAAAGGCCGCGTCGCCCGGGCCCGTGCCCTGCTGGAGCAGCTCATCGCACTGCTTCCCAACCACGGACAGCTCTACTACGCCCACAAGGCCCACCTGGCCCTGGCGGACCTGGTCCGTGGCCAGGACGTGATGGCCGCGGCCCAGCACGAGGAGGCTGCGCAACGATTCGCCATCGACCTCGGCTTCGAGGACGGTCCGGACCGGCGAGACGAGACGGCGGAGGGGAGAACGGCGACTTCGGTCACCCCCATCGAGACCGTGGACACCGCTCCCGAAACGCAACCGCAGGTTTCCGTGGGGAGCCTGGTGAACCGCCTCAAACCAGCATTCGAGCGCGCTCTGCCGTCACATGTGCCGCTGCACATCACGGTGGCCGAGGGCGCGCGCGTCCAGAGCAACCCCGAGTCCCTGCAGTTGCTGATGGTGAACATGGTGCTGGCCGCACGGGATGCCCTTTCCGAGACTGGCGAGATCCACCTCACGGTGACGACCGTGAGCCTCGACCAAAAAGACTCCGCACGCCTCCCGGGCGCGAACGTCGACGTGCACCTGTTGATCGAGGTGCGGGCCGTCGGTTTCAACGGTTCCGAGACCATCAGTGGCCTGGGGATGTGCTGCGAGATCACGACGGGCATCGGGGGATTCGTGGATGTTCGCCAAGAAGGACGGGACGTCCTGGTCATAGGCGCATACCTCGCCACCCGGACGACCTCGACCTCCATCGAGCGTCCTCCGGTCGCTCCGCCCCTGGCGCAAGCCGTGGTGTTCCACCCCGACGCCCGCATCCGCCAGACCGTGGTCTCCGCGCTCCGCGACATGGGCGTGCTGGCCGAGGGCCTCGATCCAAGGCTTCAGCTCCACCGGCCCCTGCAATCGGACACCCTGGTGTTCGCAGACCCGGACACGCTCACCGGGCTCGCCCACCTGACACCCCCCCCTCACGCCGTGCTCCTGATCGAGCGATCCCAGACCCCGCCGACCGATGGCTACGCGATTCGAGTGCCCTTCACCATCGGAGAGCTACAGCAGGTCGTGGAGGTGGTCATGCGTCGAGATTCCATCGATACAGAGTAGCGGCGGCGTTGAATCCGACCCCCGGGGTGTAGATCAAGAGGAGATCGCCCTTCT
>JAFDJI010000993.1 GCA_019307545.1 Deltaproteobacteria bacterium
TCCACCCTCATCAATCGCCTCATCGGGGTGGAACGCCACCTGGTCCACGACGCGCCGGGGACCACGATGGACCCGGTGGACTCGGTGCTGGAGGTCGGCGACCGGCGGTACGTGCTGGTGGACACCGCCGGGGTACGCCGCAAGGCCCGTATCGACGACCAGTTGGAGCGGTTCATCTCTCTGCGCTCCATCCGTGCCATCGAGCGGTGCCACGTGAGCCTGCTCATGATGGACGCCACCGAGGGGCCGACCGACCAGGACGCCCGCCTCGCCGAGTTGGTGGCGGCCCGCGGCCGGGCCATGATCCTGCTCATCAACAAGTGGGACAAGGTGAAGGCCCTCGAGGACGTTAGCTCGTACACCACCGAGGACGCGCTCCTCCAGAGGCTGCCCCATGCCACCTGGGCGCCACACCTGTTCATCTCGGCGAAGACCGGAAAGGGCCTGCAGAGAATCGTGCCCACGGTGAACCGGGTGTTCGAGTGCTTCGACCGTCGCGTTGCCACCGCGGAGCTCAACCGGTTCCTGGAGCGGGCGGTGGTCCGGCACACCCCGCCTCAGCGGTACCACCGGCCGGTGCGCCTGCACTACTGCACCCAGGCACGGGTGCGGCCGCCCACTTTCGTCTTGTTCTCCAACACCCCCGAAGGGATCAAGACGCCCTACCGGCGGTACCTCGCCAACCGGCTGCGACAGGAGTTCGACTTCGAGGGGACGCCGCTGAAGCTGCACTTCCGAAAGCGGCGCAAGCTGGGGGAGCCGAGACAGTGAGCGTCCGCGTCCTCCCGGACGGGCTGGTCAACAAGATCGCAGCCGGTGAGGTGGTGGAGCGGCCGGCCTCGGTGGTGAAGGAGCTGGTCGAGAACGCGCTCGATGCTGGCGGCAGCGCCATCCGAGTCACCTTGCGGGGAGGCGGACGGTCCCTGGTGCGGGTCACCGACGACGGCGACGGCATGGACCGGGACGACGCGATCATGTGCCTTGAACGGCACGCGACGAGCAAGATCCGCGACATGGACGACCTGGTGGCGGCGCGGACCCTGGGCTTCCGAGGGGAGGCACTGCCGTCGATTGCCGCGGTATGCCGGTTCCAGCTCACCACCTGTGCCCGGGACCGGGAGGTGGGGACCCGGGTGCGGGTGGAGGGAGGGAAGATCACCGAGGTGGTCGACACCGGCTGCGCCCCCGGTACCGAAATCGATGTCCGCTCCCTGTTCTACAACCTGCCGGTGCGACGGAAGTTCCTGCGCACCACGGCCACCGAGTTGGGCCACTGCATCGAAGCGGTGACCCGACAGGCGTTGGTGCGGCCCGAGGTGGATTTCCTGGTGGTCCACGACGGGCGAGAGGTGGTGCGTGCCCCCGTCACCACAGATCGGGCGGTGCGCGCTCGAGACCTGCTGGGCGACCAGGCCGGCGCCCTGGTCCCGGTGACCTTCGGCGACCTCGGATTCGAGGTGAGCGGGCTGGCGAGCCCGGTCGGGGTCCATCGCAGCAGCCGGACCCGGTCCACCTACCTGTTCGTCAATGGGCGCTTCATTCGGGACGCGGTCCTCAACCGGGCGCTGAACGAGGCTTACCGGGGCATCGTCCCCAAGGGGCGGTACCCGATGGTGGTGCTCGAGGTGCGCGTCGATCCCGCCGAAGTGGATGTGAACGTCCACCCGAGCAAGATCGAGGTGCGCTTTCGAAGCCCGCGCGACCTGGTGTCGGTGGTTTCGACGGGGTTGCGCGAAGCATTGCGCACGCACGGGATCCATGGGCCGCGGCGTTCGGGCTCGGTGGCGCTCCCTGCCCGCGCATCCCGACGCCGACCCGAGGCTCGCACAGCGGATGCCGCTTCACTCTGCCCCCGACGGGGAGCCCTCTGGCGGTATCCACTACGGGAGGGGGCATTCCCTGGAGGGTCACGCGACGAACGTGCCGGGAGACGGGCCCCTGGAGCCGGTGGAGGAGCCGGTGGAGGAGCCGCCAGATGGGATGCTTGCTGCCGACGATGGGCACGCCGGGCCGGCGACCGGCAGCCGCTACCGGGACATGCGCGTCATCGGACAGTTCGCGAAGGCCTGGGTCTTGTGCGAGACGGAGGGGGCGCTGGTGGTGATCGACCAGCACGCTGCCCACGAGCGGATACTGCTGGACCGCCTCCTTCGCGACCGGAAGCAGCGGCTCGGATCGGCGCAGCGGTTGCTCACCCCCGCCGTGGTCGATCTGCCCCGTGGGCAGGCGGAGCTCCTCCGTGGACACCTGGCACTCCTCGACGAGCTGCACCTGGAGGTCGAGCCGTTCGGGCCGGCGTCCTTCGCCGTGAAGGCAGTGCCAGCGCTGCTGGAGCACCTCGACGTGCCCCAACTCCTGCGGGACGTCGCCGGAGAGCTTGCGGACGCGGCCGGGAGCAAGGCCGTGGACGACCTGGTGGAGCGCGTGCTGGCGACCATGGCCTGCCACAGCGCGGTGCGGGCGCGGGATCCGCTGAACGACTACGAGATCAAGGCGCTACTGGCCGCGCTGGACGAGGTGGACTTCGCGGTGTGCGCCCATGGCCGGCCGGTCGCCATCCGCATTGTCGAAGCGGAGCTGGCGCAGCGCTTCCATCGGACCTGACCATGCCTCGTCCCTCCGTCCTGGTGATCGCGGGCCCCACCGCCGCGGGAAAGACTGCCGCCGCCCTCGTCGTGGCGGAGGGCGTCGGGGGGGTGGTGCTCTCCGCAGATGCGATGCAGGTGTACCGGTACCTGGACATCGGAACCGCGAAGGCCACGCCCGAGGAGCGGGCGCGGGTTCCCCATCGCGGCATCGACGTGGTCGACCCCGACCAGCCCTTCGACGCCGCCGACTTCGTGGCGCTCGGCGATGAGGTGCTCGCGGAGGGTCGGCCGGTGGTGGTGGCGGGGGGAACGAGCATGTACATCCAGGCCCTCGTCCGGGGCCTGGTGCCCACCCCGCCGGTTGATCCCGACCTGCGCGCGGAGATCGAGACCCTCGAGGATCCGCACGCCGAGCTGGCCCGGGTCGACCCCGCCCTGGCCGCCAGACTCCACCCCAACGACCGGGTGCGCGTCGTGCGCGGCCTGGAAGTCCACCGGGCCACCGG
>JAFDJI010000296.1 GCA_019307545.1 Deltaproteobacteria bacterium
CCGGTCACCGTGGCGGGGGCGTCGCCGAGGAACTCACCGTAGGTCGGGGTGTCGACCTGGAGATCGATGTCGATCGGCGTTGGGACCAGGGTGCCCTCGTTGCGGCAACCGACGACGAGGAGCGCGAGCGCCAGCCAATGGCATGGGACGGAACGCATGGGGACTCCAGCGAAGAGAGATCCGGGAGCGGACACACTGCCGCACGCTTCACCCATCAGCAAACGAAAAACCGGTCAGGTCTCGGATCGGAAGCGGGTTGTGGGTCACTGTCGGCTTCGGCACGTGATACCTTCTCCGGCCCCTCTCCCCCGGTCAGGAGTCCCGCCATGTACGCCACCATCGCCGATTCCCTGCAGAAAGAGCTGGACGAGATCCGCGCCGCCGGCACCTTCAAGGAGGAGCGGATCATCATCTCGCCCCAGGGCGCTGCCATCGCGGTCCAGGGCGGCGCCAAGGTCCTCAACTTCTGCGCGAACAACTACCTTGGGCTGGCCGACCACCCCGCCTTGGTCGAAGCGGCGAAACGGGCTCTGGACACGCACGGGTACGGGATGGCGTCGGTGCGCTTCATCTGCGGCACCCAGGACATTCACAAGCAGCTCGAGCAGGCCGTCTCCCGCTTCCTGCAGACCGACGACACCATCCTCTACTCGTCGTGCTTCGACGCGAATGCCGGCCTGTTCGAGACCATCCTCGGACAAGACGACGCGATCATCTCCGACCAGCTCAACCACGCGTCGATCATCGACGGCATCCGCCTGTGCAAGGCGCGCCGCTACCGCTTCAAGCACAACGACATGGGCGACCTGCGGTCGTGCCTGCTCGATGCACAGAGGACCAACTGCCGCCGGATCCTCGTCGCCACCGACGGCGTGTTCTCCATGGACGGTGACATCGCGCACTTGGACCAGATCTGCGACCTCGCCGGACAATACGGCGCGATGGTGATGGTCGACGACTCCCACGCCACTGGCTTCACCGGCAAGACCGGTCGGGGTTCCATCGAGCACAACGGGGTGATGGGGCGGGTCGACATCATCACCTCCACCCTGGGCAAGGCGATGGGGGGGGCATCAGGCGGGTTCACCAGCGGGCGCAAGGAGGTCATCGACATGCTGCGCCAGCGGTCTCGCCCCTACCTGTTCTCCAACACCCTGGCTCCGGTGGTGGTGGGTGCCGCGCTCGAGGCGTTCGAGATGCTCTCCGCGACCACCGAGCTTCGCGACAAGCTGGAGGAGAACACCCTGTACTTCCGGGAGCAGATGACCGCGAAGGGGTTCGCCATCCGGCCCGGCGTGCACCCCATCGTCCCGATCATGCTCGGTGACGCGGCGCTCTCGGTGCGCATGGCCGATGCCCTGCTGGAGCGCGGCATCTACGTCATCGGCTTCAGCTATCCGGTGGTCCCCGAGGGCCAGGCGCGCATCCGGGTCCAGATCTCGGCCGCCCACGAACGAGCGCACCTGGACAAGGCCATCGACGCCTTCGCAACGGTGGGGAAAGCGCTAGGCGTCATCCACTGAGGGGGGGCAGGGGCGGCGCTGCCACCACCAGCAGGGTCGCCACCTGATCGTCGGGGGCCTGCAGCGCGCGTGCTCCGGTCCAATGCCCCTGGTCACCAGCCGCCATCGACGCCGTCTCGGTGAAGACCGACCCGGCCAGGACCCGCAGTTCCACGGGCCGTCCCAGGTCCCAGGTCGCACCGGGTCGCAGGTCGATTCGATAGGCCCCCACGTCGGCCGCCTCGACCAACACGTCGGAACGCACCCCGGTGGCGATCTTCCCGCGCTCTGGATTGCACCAGGCCGCATCCCGCTCCATGCGTACCCCTGGCACCGCCCGGCCGCCCAGAATGGTGGGCTTTCGCAGCCCCACCCGCACCCGCTCCACCCGCGCCCGGGCCTCCCCGTCGGCCGGTGCCGAGAGCAGGTGGCGGAGGATGGCGAGCCCCAAGGTCTCCAGCAACCGCCAGTGGCCGGCTTGGGCGAGAAAGGTCACCTCGGCGCAGGCCTGCGCATAGTCCACGGTACAGGCCAGATCGTCCCGCTCGCCGGCCTCCTCCAGATCCAGCCCCAGGGACAAGGCGATCTCCAGTGGTTGGGGCGCTTCGTACTCCTGCGGCAGCACCCCGATGAAGCTATCGACGCGGAAGTCCAACAGGTCGATCCAGTCGGTCATCTTCCAGCCCTCCCAAGTTTCAGTAGCGGGACCCCAGGCCCCCATCCACCTTGATGATGTCGCCGTTGACGTACGGCGCCTCCAGCGCGAGGAACCGAACCAGCCGTGCCACGTCCTCCGGGGTGCCCACTCGCCCCATGGGGATGTGGCGCCCCAGCCTTTCTCGGGTCTTCTCGTCGAAGGACTCGGGCCATTGCACGTGGCCGGGCGCGATGCCTACCGACCGCACTGCTGGAGCCAACTCCACCGCCATCGCCTTCACCAGCATCGCCAGGGCCGCCTTGGACACCGCGTAGTGGGTATAGCCACGGACCGGCCGATCCCCGCCGATGTCGCACATGTGCACCACCAGGGCGCCCTCCCCCGATGACGCGGCCGCGCGCAGTAAGGGCAGCAGGGCCTGGGAGAGGAGGAAGGGGGCTCGGGTGTTGATCGCCTGCATCCGATCCCACTCGTCGAGGGCGATCTCCTCGAAGGGGCGGGGTTCGTAGATCGAGGCGTTGTTCACGAGCAGGTCGAGGGAGTCCCACCGGGAGGCCACCGCTTCCGCGAGGTCACGGCATCCCTCGGGATCCGCGAGGTCAGCCTGCACCGCGAACGCCTCCATACCCGCAACTTCGCAGGCCTCGAGCGTCTCTTCGGCCTCGCCGGCGGAGCCGTAGTGATGCACCACCACGTCGAAGCCGCCGCGGGCCAACTCCACGGCGATGGCGCGTCCAACGCGGACCGCGGCGCCAGTCACCAGGGCTCGCCGTGCCATCAACTCACCTCCTCGTGCCATTCGTAGCCCAGCATCCGCTTCACCACGTACACCCCCAGGTAGATGAACGGGGTGTCGATCAACGCGATCACCAACTTGTACACGTAGATGGTGGCCATGATCTTCACCCCGAAAGCGAAGTCCCACCCGAAGCCGATGAAGAAGAGGATCGAGTTCACCACCGCGGTATCCACCAGCTGCGAGATCATGGTGGACCCGTTGTTGCGCAGCCACAGATGTCGGCCCTTTGTGACGCGTTTCCAGAAGTGGAACAGGAAGTTGTCGGTGAGTTGGGCGCAGAGGTAGGCGGTCATCGACCCGAAGAGCAAGACCCCACTGAGCGCGAACACCGACTCGAAGGCGTGCTGCTGATCGTCCGCGAGCTGGTAGTAGGCGCTGGGCCCCGCGACCCAGGCCTCGTGGGGAGGCACCCGCATGGCGAGCTGCACGACGAGCAGCATGAGCATGCTCATGGCGAACCCGACGATCACCATGAAGTCGGCGCGCCGCTTGCCATAGATCTCCGAGACGATGTCGGTCACCAGGAAGGTGAACGGGTAGGTGAGGATGCCGGTGGTGAGCGCGAAGCTGGGGTTCAGCGGGGCCTGGAACAGCTTGATGCCAATGATGTTGGTGAGGACCAACAGGGTGACGAAGGCGGCAGCGAGGACCAGGTAGATCCGCTCGTACAGCGAGTACCGCTGCTGGTCGACGGCGAGGTCGGCCTGGAACGGACTCTCTGGAGACGTCATGTGGTGGGCTCCCCGTTGTCAACGTAGCGAACCGCACCCGCTCCTCCCAGGACCGCCGTCCCCGCGAGCAGGACCAGGAGCGCGGCAAACTTCCCCTCCCGGAGCGCGAACGCGAGCAAGGGCGCGGTGTCGCCCACCTCCTTCCAGGCCGACTTCAAGGTGGACAACTCGAAGGCCCACAACAACCACGCCGCCGCCAGCGGGATCCCCCACCACCACCGCACCCGGCCCTGCACCACCGCCGCCGCCGTCACCACCACCGCCGGCAGCGCCCACACCAGGTGGTGCTCGTAGGTGTAGACCGGCACCAACAGCATCACCAGACCCACCGTCGAGACCTGGGCGCCCAAGGCCTGCAGGTCGGGCGGACCTTTGCGGAACCACCAGGCCATACCCGCCACCAGGGCGAGCGCCGTCATCGCGGACAGGGTGCGGGCGGTCCAGGACAGGCCAGGCCCCTGCTCCGGAAAGGCTCGGTTGAGCAGGTCGGGGATGGAGTGGTTCCCGAACAGATCGATGGGCACCAGCAGCCCGTTGTAGTCGCCGCTCCCGAACCCGGGGAGCACCTGGGTGTAGAAGTGGAGTTGCACCGCTGGACCGGCCAGGGGGAGCACAGCGAGGGTGAGGAGCACCCCGGCGACGCAGGCGGCGGCGGCGGCCTTCCAGCGACCCCGTAACAGCCACCAGCCCACGAACAGCACCGGGCTCATCTTCATCATGCATGCCACGCCCAACAGCGCTCCCCCGAGGGCCTCACGATCCCGCTCCGCCTGCCACAGGCCCGCCAGCACCAGGGCGAGCACCGGCAGGTTCACCTGTCCCATCATGTGGTTGTTGGGGATGGCGGTGAGGGTGGCCACTGCCACCGCCAGGACCACGGGAAGCGCGCCCCCCAGCGGCCTCCACCACCGCCAGAGCACCAGGGCGCACAGCAGCGCGAACAGCTCGTCGAGCCAGAACCAGGCACGGTAGCTGGTCCGCAGTTCCAGGGGCAGCGTCCAGGCCATCGTGAGCAGGTAGGGCGGCGGGTAGAAGAACGGGTGCACGAAGCGGCGGGTCTCCTCCTGGTGTGCCGCCGCCTCCAGGGCCGTCTTGTCGTAGGGGTTGCCCCCCTCCCACGCCACACGTGTCGCGTAGTAGTAGGAGGCGAAGTCACTCCCGCCCCGCACCCGGCGCGACTTTGTCCACTGGTCCCCCACCGCCCAGGCGTGCCAGGCGACAGCGAGCAGCAACAGCAGGAGACCGACAGTACGACGCATCGCGGGCAGCTCTAGCCGCTTGTCGCGCAATGCGCCGCTCGGGGAGCACGGGGCGGCCGAGGCCGTTAAGGGCACCCCCCGTTCCAATGGAGCGCTGCCATGGACTTTGAGCTCACCGAAGAACAGCTGATGATGCAGGACATGGCCCGGCGGTTCGCGCTGGAACGCATCGCCCCACTGGTCGACGAGGACGAGAAGGTCCATCGCTTCCGACCGGAGATCGTCCGGGAGATGGGAGAGCTGGGCTTCTTCGGCTGCATCATCGACGAGCAGTGGGGAGGCAGCGAGGCGGGCTGGCTCGCCGAGCAGCTGATGACCATGGAGATCGCCCAGGTGAGCGCGTCGTGGGGCCTGCCCTTCAACATGCAGTGCAACGGGTCCGCCTTCACCATCCAGCGCTGGGCTACCGAGGCCCAGAAGGAGCGCTACGTCCCCGGCCTCGTCACCGGGGTGTCGCTCGGCTGCTTCGCGATGACCGAGCCCAACACCGACTCC
>JAFDJI010000994.1 GCA_019307545.1 Deltaproteobacteria bacterium
GTCGGGTCATCCGAGTTGGAGATCAGCCATAGGTGGACATTCGGCCCCTGGTTGTGGACGAACGTCGCCACCATCCGCTCTCGCAGGGTCGGCCCCTCGTTCTTCACCACGTACAGGATCGCGGTGCTCGGGATCACCTCCAGGTCCGTCTCCGGGAGCCGGACCGGGGCGACGAAGAAGGAGCAAACCCACATCACCAGCATGTAGGCGACATTGAGCAGGAGCAGGAAGAGCCCCCCCACCCACAGGCACGCAACCACCGGGTTGGAGTCGTCCCACCTGATCATCACCGCAACGAGCATGGTGAGAAGCATGCCAACGGCGCCAATCGCGCACAGGTACCCAATGGCACGGCGGTCGGTCACGGCGACACCGTTGCGGTGAGGGTATGCAGGGTGCGCTGCGCGTTGTAGTAGCGAAAGCAGCCGTATTCGAACGAAAGCTCGCTTCTGTGCTGGACCTTCACCCTCAGCGAGTCGACACGGTACGGCACCCGATACCGTGGATGCAACCGCAACCCGGCTGCTCCACCCACCCAGTCGAACGCGTGCGCCGACACGCCGCTCGCCCAGACCGGGCCGCCGGACAACTCCAGGGTGGGATGCACCCGCCACTCGACGCGCGGATCGATGCGAATCGACTGACCACCCGCCGACTCTGGCTGCCGGAGTGGGTCCCGGTTGCCGAAGTCGACGTACACGGCGCCCACGCGACCCGTCACCGTGTCTGTCAGCATCGCCCAGCCTTCGGCGCGGATCGCGTGGCGTGTCAGGCGGAGGTCGCCCTCCCGGTACGAAACGCGGTCAAAGTCGAACCAGAGAACCACCCCTCGGCGGTGGGTCCGATCTTGGAACTCGAGACCGCCCCAGACGAGCCAGTGCCGGCTTCCGAGGTCGATGGTGCGGTACCGTTCCGTGGCCCAGGCGACACCCACGTGGGTGATCACCCGACTCGCTGCCGGCGACAGGCGACCGCTGAGGCCGACCTGGGCCCTATCCCTACGAACGGAATCGAGATCGGGGCTGGCCACATGCACGTAGTAGGCCGACAATCGAACGGACCCCTCGTCGATGCCGCCCGCATTCGAAAGGGACTGCTCAAACCAGGCACCAGCAGTCGCCGCTGCGATGTCCTCGAACCCGAACAACGGCCCGGCATAGGCATGGCGGGACTGCCTGAGATCGACTTCCGCGCCTGCCGACCGGGAGTCGGCCGCCCGCCACAGCAGCGAAGCGCGAACCGCATCCGTGGCCGATTTCCGAACCAGGTCCGCGGGCGCCAGATCGGCATCGCCCGACAGCGCCGCTTCGCTCGCCAGGCTCTCCAAGGGCAACGGCGCCTCGTGGTGGCCATAGGTCAGCGAGAGACCGAGGTCCCGCGCCAGGATCCAGCCCTCCGCATCCAGCGCGCTGGAGAGGCCGCCGAGCGCCCCAGCGTGGCCCGGCTCCAACCGAATCGCCTGCTCGAACGCATGCCGCGCGGTCCGGATCCGCAACCGATCCCGGCGGGCGTGTCCCAGGGCCACTAGGGCATCCGCATCCTCAGGAGCCAGGTCGACCGCACGCATGGCCATCGCCTCGGCACGCGCCATCGCCCCAAGGTCCTTGAGTGCGTAGGTTGCCCGCACCAACAGCGGGGCATCGATCGGGCGGGCGATGTCCATGAGGTCGGCATACGCGTCAACCGCCTCGCGACGGGCTCCATTTACGGCGAACGCATCTGCGAGAAACAAGCGGACCCAGGACGCCTCCGGTGCCAACGCCACCGCTTGCTCCAGAAGTGCGGCCTGGACGGCCCTGGTCACGTGCTTCATAGGCTGCTCCGAGCAAACGCTCGGCGTCGTCTCCAGCGGCGTGAGCAAACTGCGGAACGCACGCCACGGCAAGCGGCACCCAGCCCAGAGCCAGTCCCCATGGTCGCAAACCCACCCCTCTGCCTGCTCCAGGGTACCGCGAAACGTCTCGCACGGGCAGCATGTTGACGTTACCGGGCGGGCCCAGAAGGTGCGTTGATGGGTCACCGGCGCTTGACACTGGGGCTGTTCACCGGCCCTTGGAGCACCCGGCACCGCGCCGAGGACGGCGCGATGCTGGGCTTCCGGGACGTAGAAGCCGCGGCGCGCGAGGCGGCGATGGGCCAATTCGACCTGGAGCCGCTGGACATCACCGATCTCCTCGATCCGGGTCTGCCCGCCCGGCTCGACCGACTCGACGTGGTCTACGCGAACTGCGGGCCGCTC
>JAFDJI010000995.1 GCA_019307545.1 Deltaproteobacteria bacterium
GCAAGCGCTGGCCCTTGACGCCGTAGTACGGGGTGATGAACCGGACCTTCATAGGACCCTCCAGGGGATGCTGGCGCCCGCAGCGGGCACCGTCACAAGCCGAGGCTCTCCCGGATGCGGGCGTTGGTCTGCAAGAGAAGCTCGCGGTCCAGCCGGTGTGCGCGCTCAGGCTGACCAGCGCGGATCGCGTCCAGGATCCGGCGATACAGGCCACGCTGGGGGAACGGCGCCTCGAAGGCGGCCAGGAAGAGCTCGCCGTACTCCCGGTAGAGGTCCTTGATGGAGTTCACCACCAGGAGATAGGCCAGATTCCGTGAGGCCTCGGCCAGGCGGCTGTGGAACTCGAAGTCGTGGTGCTGGATCCCCTGGGCATCCTCCGCCGCGCAGCTCTCGAGCCTCTCCACCACCTCTCGGAGCCGCGCGACTTCCTCCGGCTCCGCGCGCTCCGCGGTCAACCGCGCCAGCTCGGGTCCGAGGAGGAGGCGCATCTCCAGGACGCTTTCCAGGGCGTCCGGGTCGAGCCGCCCGGCGGGCATCAGCAAGGCGCCGATCAAGTCGAGCCCGGCGTGGAGCCGGTAGTCCCGAACGGTCATCCCGGAGCCCTGGCGCACCCGGACCAGCTTGGCCTGCTGCAGTCGCTTGACCGCCTCCCGGACCGAGGTGCGGTTGACGTTCATCCTCTCGCAGATGGTCCGCTCGGGCGGGAGCTTCTGACCGGGCTCGTAGGCGCCGGTGAGAATGTTGTCCCGCAGTTGAGCGAAGACCTGGTCCGAGCGAGGGATCTTGTTGATAGGCCGCAACATACTTGTGGAGAGTACCCACGGTTCTTTGGACTGTCAACAGTTGTCAGACCAATTTGTGGCCCGGATCCGGGACACGGCCTGACCGTCGACGCGGCGCTGACTACTCCGCGGCGCTGGTGGCGTCGTCCGACTGTGCCTCCACCGGGTGGTAGGTCAGGTCGAACTTGGCCTTCCAGGTAGCACCCTCGTCGGGGGACTTCTCGAACAGCTGCCGCACGGTCCCGTCCTCGTTCATGGTCCAGGTCCCCCGGGCCAGCGCGGTACTGCCATCGAGGGAGGTCGCGGTGCCGGTGAGCACCATCGCGCCGGTCTCGTCGAGGCCGCCGGTGAAATACCCGATACCGCCGCGGTCGCCGCGCCACACCTGTACCCACTGCTCCGCGGCCGGGTCGTAGTAGTTCATGCTCATGCCGGTCACGTGGTCAGCGCCCTTCCAGTGCTCCATGACCACGCAGTCGTTGTGCACCTTCTCTATGGTGTTCTTCCCGATGAACCTGCCGTCGGCGGACTGGACCTTCCAGGTCCCGAGCCAGAAGTCGAACTGGGCCAGGGATTCGTCGGCCGAGCAGGGGTAGCCAATCGCGAACGCCCGGGCCACGGCGCCCTCCCAGCGCGCGTCGGCGTGCAGGCTCTCCAGGTCGGGGTCGGCCTTCATGTGCGGGGCATCGCCGAACCCAGCCTCCATCGCAGCGTCCAGGTGGGCAAAGGCCTCGTCCGCGTTCCCGAGCTGGGCCTGGGCACATCCGATGTTGTATTCGGTGTTCGTGGCGTAGGCGCCGTTCTCGAGGGCCTTGCCGTAGGCCTTCAGGGCCTTCTGGTAGTCGCCGCCCACATGGTAGGCGTAGCCGAGCATGTACCAGTGCTTGCCGTTCTCCGGGTCGGCCTTGGCGATCTCCTTGTAGGCGGCCTGGGCCTCGGCGTACTGCTCGTTCTCCAGCAGTTGCCAAGCCGCCTTGGAGGCGTCGTGCCCTTCCCCGGAAGGGCGAGGGGGGCGAACAAGAGGGCGAGAGCGAGCAACAGGGTGCGGTGCATGGGGTCCTCCGGTGGATGACTAGACTCAGTGTCACCAGCACCCCGAATGGCACGCCGGAACCGAAAAAAATCGCGAGGTCCACCGAGCCCGCTAGCTCATCGCCTTGGTGTTCACTGGAAGAACCGCAACTTGGCCGCGGCCTGACGGCGACGGACCAGCAGTGGGGCGCCCACGAGCAGGACCAGAAGCGCGCTGCCGCCAGAGCTCCCGTCCACCGCGCACCCGCAACTGCCGTCGTCGTCGTCGTCATCGGGCTCGTCGGTGTCCACCGGGTCGTCGGTGTCGTCGGTGTCCCCGGTGTCGTCGCCCGCGTCCTCGAACGCCTCGATGCCCACGGCGTCGCCGGTGAACCCGGACAGCCGGTACGCATCGCCGAGGTCTTCACAGATCACGTCGGCCCCGGCGATCGTCGCGGAGGAGCCGTCGCAAGCCTCGAAGACATGCTCGTCCGCGCAATCGCTGGCCACGTCCGCCAGTGCGGTGGCCCCTGGGCAGACCCGCACCTCGTCCTCCGCGGTGGGGACGAACACGAAGTAGTGCGGAGCGACGCCATCCTGGCCGATGGCGGCCGTGGCGTTGCCGACCAAGGTGCGGGTGGCGTCGTGGTCGATGGTCACCGCCGAGAGGTCGGCGGCCACGTTG